>MNZH01000013.1:563-4426 GCA_001873515.1 Parcubacteria group bacterium CG2_30_45_37
CGTCGGCATCGGGACGACCAGCCCCTCCTATAAATTAGAAGTAGCGGCTGGTTACGTGAATTCCGTGAGCGGCTACAAGACCAACTTCGCGGATTACGCCGAATATTTCTACACCAATAGCCAAGATTTAGAGCCGGGCGAAATCGTCTGCGTTGACCTTTTGGAAAATAACGTGGTTAAACGTTGCGAACGCGGCCATGACAACAATGTTATGGGCATAGTTTCCACCAATCCGGCCATCATCGGCAATAATTTAAAGAGCCGCGAGAGCGACGCTCATTGGACGGTCATCGGCATGCTGGGACAGGTTGAGGCTTTTGTTTCGGCCGAGAATGGATCGATCAGCGTGGGCGACTCCCTGACCTCGGCTTCAAGCACGCCAGGCTACGCTATGCGCGCCGATGGCGGCGATTCTACAGTGGGAGTGGCCTTAGAGCCGCTAAACAGCGGTACTGGAAAAATCAAGGTTTTAATTTCGCGGCGCAATAAATCATTGGCGGTTGAAGAAGTAGAAGCTTTAGTCGTGGAAAGAATCGCCAACATGAAAATTGAAGACCAGGTCCAGGCCATGATTAAACAGGCGGTTGACAATTTGAATCTTGACCCGAAAATCCAAAAAATCGCGGCCGAAGAAGCCGGGAAACTTGATCAGGTTTTGTCCATAAAGTTTGACGATGTAAGCGGTCAAATTTCTAATTTCCAATTTCTAATTTCCAATGAAATTTCAAATATCAATTCTCAAATGAACGCTTTAGGTTCGGGTTTCTATATCACGGATTCGCAAGGAACCGCCATTTTTTCCAGAAGTCGTGATATAGAGGCATTGCCAAACCGTGAGATCGCTCTCACCGCCGAAAACATCTTATTAAATGGCAATGTTATAATCGGTAAAACCCCCCTTACCCCCCTTGATAAGGGGGGTGAAGCCGCTTTATGCTTAGGCGGAGTCTGCAAAAGTTCCTGGAATGAGTCAGCCAGCACCACCGCGTTAATGGAAAATATTAAGATTGATGAGAGTGGGAAGATTGTGATTGGTAGAACCCAACCCCCCCAGCCCCCCTTGTCAGGGGGGAGCCAGTCAGGGGGACAGGTTGAGATAGTTGATATCACGACCATTACGGCCAGCTCAACCCAAACCGCTTTCGTGGTTAATCAACAAGGCGACGGCCAAGTCGCTGATTTCCAGGCCAGCGGCGTGAGCATTATGAATATTGCTCACCAGGGCCAGGTTAAAATAGTGGGCTCTCTGTTAGTAGACGGTAGGATTATGCTTTGCGCCGGCGGTTTCTGCTCGGATACGTTAGATGCGGCCGTGGACGAAACCAGGGCTGACCTGGGCGTTGAAGGCAAAGTCGTGGCCGGAGCTTTTGAAGGCTATTGCGAAGACGGTTATGTTTGGGTGCCGGGTTCGGCTAAGTATGGGACCCTGCCGGGTTTTTGCGTAATGGGTGATTTAATGAAAACCCCCTCTAACTCCCCCTTGTCAGGGGGAGAACCCCAGACAAGTGTTTCGCAGGGCGAAGCGCAGTACGCCTGCAATTCAATCGGTGTCGGCTATCATTTAATGGGTGAAAACGAATGGCTGACCCTGGCGGAAAATATTTTGCAAACCCCCCAACCCCCCCAACCCCCCTTGTCAGGGGGGAGCCAGCATAAGCTGACCAATGATAATATTATAAATAATCTTACCGGCGCTATTGCCCAGTGGACCAATCAAAATGTAACCGCGGCCGGACTGCCCATAACGCCGGCCAAAGACGGTTGGTTTGAATATAATGAAGTGGTTGACTTTAAAGGCCTGAACATCGCGCCGGATTATTATCTGACCGACGCGACTAACCAGATCGGGAAAATTTACGTGGGTTCAGCGCCCGGGCGAAAAGGCTTCGTGCGCGGCCAGGGCGGAATTTACGGTTTGGACCTGTCGCACGCGCCCAGCGAGCAGTCAGAGACTATCGGGTTTAGGTGCGCGAAGTAAGTTTAAGGCTGTCTCCGAGTATGTGCCACTGAACCAGAGATTCCCCGGATCAAGTCCGGGGCTAAAGGCACGCCTATTGATAAGATAAAAGAAATGGCTAAGCAGAAGAAAAAATTGGCAAACAAAAAACCACCTCTGAAAAAAGAGATGGCTTTTGTCGCCTCAGCAGGCGCGAGATCGGGAATTGCCATTCGTAATAACAGTATATCAGATACTAAAAATTTGTCACGTCCCGCTACCGATGTTGCGGCTAATTGCAGCAAGTCCCGAATTGGAGGCGAAGAAATAAAGAGTTCTGTTCTTACTTTGTCTTGCCCCTACTGCCAGGGCCAAGATTTCGTCAAGCGCGGCATGCGCATGAAAAAAAGCGGCAAGACGCAATTGTATCTCTGCCGCGCCTGCAAGCGCACGTTCACGCCGGTTTGGTTTAAAGGCCGCCAGCATGGCTGGCAGGTGATTTTAGACGCCATGAGTTATTATAATTTGGGTTTTTCCCTGGAGCAGGTCAGTCAGATTTTAAAGAAAAAAGCCCCCTTTAATAAAGGGGGTAAGGGGGATTTGAAAGATTCCAAAAGCAATGACGGCGGGGACGAGGCCAAAGGCCAGGACAATCTCGGAATGGGGACGGTCCAACCCTCAACGATATCGGCTTGGCTGGACAAGTACGGGCAGTTATGCGCCTACAAGCGCATGCGGTCGTTCGGCATGAAAATGTATTCGCCTTATGAAATAATTGAAACCTGCACTTTAGCGCACCGCCAGCTTTACCGCTTCCGCTACCATAAAGCTAAAACCAAATTGATTATGGCCGATGATTTTAAGCATTTTAAATTTAAGCCCATGAAAGAATTTTTAGATAATGTTACGGCTGAAACCCCGCATCAGTATTTTCAGCAAGGCGAGCGTGCCTCCGAGTCGCCGTTAAAATTTTCTAAAACCGAGATGATCGTTCGCGCCAAGCATAATTACGCCTGCGCCTTGGCCGGTTTGGTATTCCAGGGCGTGAGCGACCGGAAGCAGAGGCACGAGGCCTTGCAGAAATTTTTTATCGCCAACGATTCGGTTACGGTCGCCACCGAAGTGCCGGTATATTTAAGGCGGGAGGATTTAACGCATATGAGGACGCAATTGGGGTTTAAGATGTATAAAAAAAATACCCCCTTGACAAAGGGGGCTAGGGGGATTGACATAAAAGGTTCTAAAAGCAATAGCGGCGGGGACGAGGTCAAAGACCAGCTGCAACTTCTGGAAGGGGATGACGAGATACCGAAATTAATCACCGGCCACATAGATTTTTTACAAATCAGAAACGGCGCCATTCATATTCTGGATTACAAAGGTTGCGCGGCTAAAGAGCGGCCGATTGAACAGCTTACTTTGTACGCTCTGGCCTTAAGCCGCCTTACCGGTTTGCGCCTGTTTCATTTTAAGTGCGCTTGGTTTGATGAAAAAGATTATTTTGAATTTTTTCCTTTGCACGTAGTCTACAAGCGGAACCGCGGCCGCAAGCGGATAAAAACTATTGAAGGAATTTATAATTTAAATGAAAAAGTTAATAAAATAGAAAATTTAAGGCCGGTTGTTTAAAAAATACCCCCTTGATAAAGAAGGAGTTTATAATTTAAACGAGCAGGTTAATAAAATTGAAAATTTAAGGCCGGTTGTTTAAAAAATACCCCCTTGATAAAGGGGGGCTAGGGGGATTAAAAAATGATAAAACATAAATATCTACCGTATAATAAGAATCTTGGATTGCGAGCCAGAAATATGAGGAATGAAATGACCGCGGCAGAAAAGAAGTTATGGTATGAATATTTAAGACAGACTGAATATAGATGGTTAAGGCAAAAACCGATTGGAAATTTCATTGTTGATTTTTATTGCT
>MNZH01000054.1 GCA_001873515.1 Parcubacteria group bacterium CG2_30_45_37
GCCGACCTGGGCAAAACCAAATGGGTGGAAACTTTTGCGGACAAATTTAAAACCGATATTGTGTTTATCCGCAAATCACGCTTGTTCAAAAAAACTAAAGTAACCGATGTAATTGGCCAGGTGGCGGGGAAAAATATTATCATTTATGACGACATGACTCGCACCGGCGGCACCCTAATTCAGGCGGCTCAAGCGTATTTGAAGCTTGGCGCGGTCAAAATTTACGCGGTTTTAAGCCATTTGGCCCTAAATGACGAGACGGTTATAAAAAAATTGGAAAAATCGCCGCTCGCCAAAATAATCACAACAAATTCTCATCCTATGACCAAGCGCAAATTAGTGAAGCGCTCCAAAAAAATTGTGGTTAAAGATATTTCGCCGGAATTCGTTAAAATTATCAAAAAGCTAATATAAAATAAAATCCCCCTAACCCCCTTTGTCAAGGGGGTATAATACGAATATGGATTTTTCTAAAATAAAAAAAATATATCTGGTCGGCGTCAAGGGCGTGGGCCTGACCATGCTGGGCCAATATTTAGCCGCGCAGGGGGTCGAAGTGAGCGGGTCGGACGGGCCGGAAAAATACATGACCGATGAAGTTCTGGAGAAAGCCGGCATTAAAGTTATAGAAAAATTTGACGTGAAAAATCTTCCGGCCGACGCGGACCTGATAATCTATTCCACGGCTTATAGCGCGGCCACCAACGTTGAAGTGGCCGCGGCCTTGGCCGGAAAAATAAAAACTTTGACTTACGCCCAGGCCCTGGGCGAGGTGTTTAATCAAAAATACGGCATCGCCGTGGTGGGTTCGCACGGTAAAACCACCACCACGGCCTGGCTGGGCTATCTTATGGAAATGTCCGGACTGGCGCCCAACGTGATGGTGGGAGCGCGCGTGCCGCAATTTGACGGCTGTTCGCTAATCGGCAATTCGGATTATTTAGTGATTGAAGCCGATGAATACCAAAACAAACTGGAAAATTACCAGCCCCGCGCCGTACTTTTAAACAACATTGATTACGACCACCCGGATTTTTTCCCGACCGAAGCGGATTATAAAGATGTTTTTATTGAATTCATAAAAAAAATTCCGGTTAGGGGATGGCTGGTGGCCAATTTTGACGACCCGACAATCAGAAAGGTCGCGGCTGTAAATTGCCGCGCCAAAGTTATTACTTACGCCATCAATGAGGCGGCCAATTACGTGGCCTACGGCCTGAAAAGCGACGGGCAAAAGCAATATTTTAAAGTTAAATTCGGAGTGGAAGATGAAGATGAAAATCCCCCCAACCCCCCTTTATCAAGGGGGGAAGAGCTAGGCGATTTTTCCATTCAGCTTATGGGCAAGCATAATATTTTAAACGCTTTGGCCGTGATTGCCGCCGGCATTGAACTGAACATTGAATTATTTAAAATCAGAAAATATCTGGAAGAGTTCAGCGGCCCGGCGCGCCGTTTGCAAGTGCTCGGGGAATTTAAGGGCGCGACCATCATCGACGATTACGCCCATCATCCGACCGAAATCAGAGCCACCATTGCCGCTCTGCGCCAAAGATACGGCCAAAGGAAATTAATCGTGGCCTTTCATCCGCATACTTTTTCCCGCACCAAGGTTTTGTTCAACGACTTCGTCAAGAGCTTCGGCGGCGTTGACGAGCTGATTATTTTAAACATTTACGGCTCGGCGCGGGAACAGCCAGCCTTGCCAGACGCGAGTCTAGGCGGGCAAGGCGGAGTCAGTAGTCAGGAACTAGTGGAAAAGATAGGTGGTAACACAAAATATATTCCAAGCCTGATGGACTGCGAAAAATATTTGCGCGAACATGCGGAGCGCAATGACGTGGTCGTGCTGATGGGCGCCGGCGATATTTTCCGGGTGGGGGAGAATTTGGTTAGAAAATAATATTATGGCTGAAAAAGAGTTAAAATTTAAATTGGACAAAAAACCCATTAAGCTGCGCCAGTTTTGGTCAAGGCTCTGGAGTTTGATCGTGCCGTCGCGCCAGCAAATTATTTATGTGTTGGTTTTGGTCGTGGCTTATGAAATATTTAAGTTTGTCGGCCCGTATTTGCTTAAACGGATTATTGATTTGATTACCAGTTTTAAGCCAGAATACATCAACGACATCTTGATTTTTATCGCCCTGATTTTAGTTTTTGATTTGGTGGTGGCCCTAATTGATTATTTCGCCGACAAAGCGATTTTTAAGATATTAACCGAAGTGGAAAAGTACCTGTCGGTCAACGCCCAGACCAAGATGGTGAGATTGGGTTTGAGTTATCACGAAAGAGAAAACACCGGCAATAAAATATTTAAAATTCAGCGCGGCATTGATAAAATAATTGATTTATTGGGCAATTCGTTTTGGGAGGTTGGCCCGACCATCGTCCAGGTAATCCTCACCGCCCTGATTATGTTTTTCGTGGACTGGCGTTTTGGCTTGATTTTCGCTTTGTTCGTGCCGCTGTTCGCCTGGCTGACGGCTAAACTTAATTTGGAAATCGCCCCCTTGCGCAAATACCGGCATGACCAGTACGAAGCAGCGGCCGGCAAGATGGCCCAGACGATTATCAATATCAATACGGTAAAATCATTCGTTCAGGAAGACCGGGAAATAAAAGAGTTCGGCAAAATCAAGCAAGCCACCAAGCAGGTGGCTTTGGGTGTTGCTTGACGATAAGCCATTGGCCGAATACGATTTATACAGTTTTAGAAAGTTTATTGCCATCGTGCCGCAGGACGTGGAAATTTTTAACACCAGCGTCAAAGACAATATCGCTTACGCCCGGCCGGGCGCGAGTTTTAAGGAAATTGCCGCCGCGGCTAAAATCGCCAACGCCGAGGAATTTATCGCCAAGCTGGCGCAGGGCTATGAGACGTTGGTCGGGGAGCGAGGCATCAAACTTTCCGGCGGCCAGCGGCAGCGCTTGGGCATTGCCCGGGCGGTTTTAGCCAATCCGAAAATTTTGATTTTTGACGAGGCCACCTCCAATCTTGATTCAGCCAGCGAAAAATTAATTCAGGAAGCTTTAAGTAAAATCAGCAAAGACCGGACGGTCATCGTAATCGCCCATCGTTTGAGCACCATTCAAAAAGCGGATAAAATCATCGTTTTAGAAGACGGCCAGGTGGCGGAACAAGGCAGCCGCTTAGAGCTGGCCAGAATGAGCGGCGGCTTATATAATAAGTTGTTAAATCTCCAGCGAATGGGCGATATTAAATAACGCGAATTATGATAGCCAAGTTAATAACTAACATTATACTTATAATTAGTTTGGCGTTAGTTCAGGTTGCCTTTATCAGCGGACTAACCGGCTGGCTTAATAATCTGAATTTGCTGTTGGTGGTTTTATTATTTATTTTGGGTTTCGCCAATTTGGATTTGGCGCTGGCTTGGGCGCTTGGCTTGGGACTGGCGTTGGAATTATTTTCTTTTTTGCCTTTCGGCGCTTATCTGGCGAGCTTAGCGCTCACGGTTGTCGCCGCCAATTTTTTATTAGATTATTTTTTTACCAATCGTTCGCTTTATTCCTTTTTAGCGCTCACCGGTTTGGCCACGGCGATTTATGAATTAATTATTTACGCCATGGTTTTTATTTTGGCCGAAATCAGCCCGGGTGAATTTTCGCCGAGCGGCGATTTTTTAGCCGCCAGCTTTAAGCAAATCGGCCTGAATCTTTTAGGCACGCTGTTAATTTTTTACATTATTCATTTTTTGTTAAGAAATTTTAAGCCGGTTTTTCTGGTAAAAAATAAATCATGATTTTTCTTAAAAGACAATTTAAAAAAAACGACCCGTTTATTATTCAGGAGGGCAGCGTCAGGTCGGGAAAATTAAGCCGGCACGCTGGCGCCGACTGGCTGGAGCAGTCGGCGCTACTCGGTCAGCCAGGCGGAGAAACCGTGGGCAAAAGTTTTGCCGTCGGCAAAGTAACCATGATAAGTTTAGTTCTGCTCCTATTGTTCGGCGTGGCCATCGGCCGCGCCGCCTGGCTGCAGCTGGTTAAGGGTGATTATTATTACGATTTGGCCGAGGGCAACCGCATTAGAGTGGAGCGGCTGGAAGCCAAACGGGGCGTGATTTACGACCGGACCGGCCGGCCCTTAGTCAGAAATTCGGCCAATTTTTTATTGTATTTTATCCCGGCCGATTTACCTAAAGACCAGGCGGCGCGAGCCGAGATAATCCGGCGCGTGAGCGAGAATCTGCCGGACCTGGCGCCGGCGGCGATTGAGGCTTTATTGGCCGAAATCAAACCAGGCTCGCTTGACGCCTATCAGCCGCTTTTTATTGCCGACAATCTTGATTATGAAAAAGCTTTAAAGCTTTATTTGGAGCAAGACAACCTGCCGGGCGTGGTTTTAACCAATAAAACCAGGCGGGAGTATGATTTATACAGTTTGTCGCTGTCGCACCTTTTGGGTTATACCGGGAAAATCAGCCAAGCCGAGCTGGTTAAATTCGGCAAAGAATATTTGCCGATTGATTACATCGGTAAAACCGGAGTGGAAAATTTTTGGGAAAACGAAATGAAAGGCATTAACGGCAAAAAACAGATTGAAGTCGACGTTTTAGGCAAGGAGAAAAAAATTATCAACCAGGAGGCGGGCGAAGACGGGCATAATTTGGTTTTGTCGCTTGATACTCTACTGCAAAAAAAAATGGAAGAGTCCTTAGCGAGTGGATTAAAAAAGCTCCGTTTGAATAAAGCCTGCGCCATTGCCTTAAATCCGAATAACGGCGAAATTTTGGCCATGGTGAGCTTGCCGTCGTTTAACAATAACGATTTTGCGCACGGCCTGACGGTTAGTGAGTACCAAAAAATTGCCGGCCATCCGGACCAGCCCATGTTTAACCGTTGTATTGCCGGCGAGTACCCGTCCGGCTCAACCATCAAGCCGGTGGTGGCGGCGGCGGCTTTGGCGGAAGGGATTATTAATGAGAATACCAGCTTCTTAAGTACCGGTGGAATTAAAATTGACCAGTGGTTTTTCCCGGACTGGAAAGCCGGCGGCCATGGCTTAGCCAGCGTTAGGCGGGCGCTGGCCGAATCCATTAATACTTTTTTCTATTATATCGGCGGCGGTTATCAGGATTTTAAAGGCTTGGGCCTTGATTTAATGACCAAATATGAGCGACTGTTCGGCTTGGACGCGCAAACCGGCGTTGATTTGCCCGGCGAAGCCTCGGGCTTTTTGCCCTCGGCCGGATGGAAAGAAAAAACCAAGGGCGAAAAGTGGTATATCGGCGACACTTATCATCTGGCCATCGGCCAAGGCGATATTCTGGTAACGCCGCTTCAGGTGGCGGACTATACGGCCGTGTTCGCCAACGGCGGCTCGCTTTACCGGCCGCATTTAATCAAGCAGGTTTTGGATAGCCAAGACAAGCTGATGGTTGAAGCCGACGCTAAGCCGATTAGAAGCAATGTCGTTAGCGCCAAAACCATTGAAATCGTGCGGGCCGGCTTGCGCCAAGCCGTGACCAGCGGCTCGGCGGTGAGCCTAAACGAACTGGCGGTGCCGGTGGCCGGTAAGACCGGCACGGCGCAATGGTCAACCACTAAAGCCCCGCACGCCTGGTTCACCGGCTTCGCGCCTTATAACCAGCCGGAAATCGTCATTACCATTTTAATTGAGCAGGGCGGCGAAGGCTCGGCTGCGGCCGTGCCCGTGGCCAAGGAAGTGCTGGATTGGTGGTTTAGCAAGCATTGAAACCCCCTTGATAAAGGGGGCTTTTAGCACTCTCTTGACCCCGTACGCTCGCAGGGCTCGCTACGGGGCAGGCAAGAGCGCTTTTCTGATATGTAAATTAGCACTCTTGACAGGAGAGTGCTAATTGGTGTAATATGAAAATATAGTGAAATTTTATGGATAAACGCAAGGAATTAATCCTAAAAACCATTATTAAAGAACATATTAAAACCGCCCAGCCGGTCGGCTCCGAAGGCTTGGTTGATAAATATGATTTGGACATTTCTTCGGCCACGGTCAGAAATGAAATGGCGGATCTGGAAGCTGAAGGCTATATCGTGCAGCCGCACACTTCAGCCGGCCGCATCCCTACGGAAACGGCTTATAATTTTTATTTGGAAAATTTAAGCGAGAAAAAAATAAGCGACGCCGAGGCCAGAATTTTTGAAAAATTATTGGCTAAAAAGGATGAAATCAGCTTTAAGCAGGCGGCCAAGGCCATGGCCAAAATTTCCGACAGCGCGGTTTTTTGGGCCTTTCACAAGCATAATCTTTATTACACCGGCATTTCCAATCTGCTCCATCAGCCGGAGTTTTCCGAAACCGGCCTAATTTACGATATTTCCGAAGTGATTGACCGGGTGGATGAAATTATCGGGCAAATTTTTAACGATTTGAAATTCGGGCCGCAAATCATGCTGGGTTCAAAAAACCCTTTTAGCCAGCACTGCAGCGCGGTCATTACCAAATATCGGCTTGATGACAATATCGGTTTAGTCGGCATTTTGGGTCCGACTAGGATGAATTATGAAAAGAATTTAGCCCTGATAAAATTTATAAATAGCCTATTAACCGAAAAATAACATTATGAGTGAAGAAATAAAAACCGGAGTTTATCGGCATTATAAAAATAAAGATTATAAAGTTTTGTATACTGCTGTTGATACGGAAACTAAAGAGGAAGTCGTCGTTTATCAAGCAAT
>MNZH01000041.1 GCA_001873515.1 Parcubacteria group bacterium CG2_30_45_37
CCGACGAATTATCGCGCAAATTTTCCAAAGTCTGCACCGAACCTTTGCCGAAAGTTTTCTCGCCCGCGATAATGGCTTTGCCATAATCTTTTAAGGCGCCGGAGACAATTTCCGAGGCCGAAGCGCTGCCCTGGTTAACTAAAACTACGGTGGGAAAATCTTTCAGGCGAGCCCGGCCGCGATTTAAATACTCATTCTTTTTCTCCGGGCTAAACCGCTC
Organism: Parcubacteria group bacterium CG2_30_45_37; assembly: GCA_001873515.1. GTDB lineage: Bacteria > Patescibacteriota > Patescibacteriia > Patescibacteriales > GWC2-42-12 > CG2-30-45-37. The sequence goes on from MNZH01000041.1 coordinate 221, forward strand.
GGTGACGATGATGCCCTGGTCAATCCACTCGCTGGCTACGTCAATAGCGGTTTCCAGGTAGCCGCCCGGGTTATTCCTTAAATCCAAAATAATGCCTCGGGGATTAACGAGCACCGCCTGGGCGGCCGCCTTTTTAAATAAACCCGCGGTATCATCATTAAAATTAGTTATGGTGATGACCAAGAGGCCGTCGTCGCGCCTTTGCGTCCTAACGCTTTTAACCAAAATTATTTGTCTGATTATTTTAAAATCTTTCGCCTTGTCAAAGCTTTCCCGAAAAATCGTCAAAGTGACCGCCGTGCCCTTGGGCCCGCGGATTTTGCCGACTGCTTCATCAACCGTCAGGCCAGCCGTGGAGACAGAGTCAATGGCATAAATTTTGTCTCCGGATTTAAGGCCGGCTTGCTCCGCCGGCATATCGGCTAAAGGCGCGATGATGGTGATGATATCGTTCTTTTTGCCGATTTCCGCGCCGATGCCCTCAAAAGTTCCGGCCAAGTCGTCGGAAAATTCTTTGGCCAATTTCGGCTCCATGAAAACCGTGTAAGGATCGCCGACCGAATCGACCAAACCCTTGAGCGCGCCGTAAAACAACTGCTTGTCGGTCAGTTTGTCTTTAGCGACATACTCGTCTTTTAAAATATCCCAGACATTCCAAAATAAATTAAAATCAACGTCGGCCGTTAATTTATTGGCTGGCGCCGTGATATATTTATTGTAGACCGCGCCGGCGTAATTAGCCGCCCTAAGGCTGGCTGATTTAACAAACTCGTTCTTCTGCGCCAGCATCATGCCGCCGCCGAAAGCGGCCGAGAGCAGAATCAGGCTCAATAAAATAACGCCGGCGATTTTTAAAATCCCGCGTTTTTTTAAAATTGGCATTCGCCCGGTCGGATTGGCATTATTATTATTCACCTTAATATCTTATCATAACTTTATCTATTTTGCCAAATCTTGAAAAAAGCCATAATTTAGGGTATGATAAAGCATATGTCAAATTTCATCATTAACGGCGGCCGTAAACTGCATGGCACCATTAAAACCAATTCGGCCAAAAATTCGGCCGTGGCCATCCTCTGCGCCCTGCCCATGATTAAGGGAAAAACCATTTTGTCCGCCATGCCCAAAATTGAAGAAGTCAACCGGATTATAGAAATCTTAACTTCTATCGGCTTAAAAATAAGATGGTTGAGCGACAACCGGCTGGAAGTAATTAACCAGGGCAAAATCAATCTGAAAACAATCAACCGCGACTCTTATGAAAAAACCCGCTCGGCTATTTTGCTAATCGGTTCTTTGTCGTCGGTTTTCCCCAGCTTCGTCTTGCCGAAAACCAGCGGCTGCAAATTAGGCAAGCGCACGGTCAATCCGCACGTCATCGCCCTAAACCACTTGGGCATCAAAGTAAAAAAAGCCGGCGACCAATTCCTGATTAACCGCGGCGCGGCCAAAGGCGCCAGCTTCACCATGTATGAATCCGGCGACACGGCCACGGAAAACGCCATTTTAGCCGCCGCTCTGCTTCAGGGAAAAACCGAAATAAATTTAGCCTCGCCCAACTACATGGTGCAAGATTTATGCTATTTTTTAATTAAAGCTGGCGCCAAAATCAAAGGCAGCGGCACCACTAAACTTGAAATCACCGGCGTCAGGAAACTTAAACCAATTAATTACGCCATTATGCCCGACCCGATTGAATCCATGGCTTTTATTTCCATCGCCATCACCACCGGCTCGCGATTGAAAATCACCCATTGCCCCATAGAGTTCTTAAGCCTGGAATTGGAAAAATTAAGAGTCATGGGGCAGAATTTTAAAGTCGGCCGCGCTTACAAATCAACCAACGGCAAATTCGCTTTGGTAGACCTGGAAATCATCCCTTCAAAACTAACCGCTCTGCCGGATAAAATTTACGGCCGACCTTTCCCCGGCTTAAATATTGATAATCTGCCCCTGTTTCTGCCGATTTTGACCCAAGCGAGAGGTCAAACCCTGGTTCACGACTGGGTTTATGAAAACCGGGCCATTTATTACACCGAGCTGAATAAACTGGGCGCCAAGGTCATGCTGCATGACGCCCACCGCGTCACGGTTACCGGGCCGACCAAATTAAAACCGGCGGAAATCGTCTGCCCGCCGGCTTTACGTCCCGCCCTTAACCTCTTAATTTGCATGCTTAGGGCTAAAGGCAAATCCATTCTCTTCAATTCATATTCAATTGACCGCGGCTACGAAAATATCTGCCAAAGGCTAAGCCGGTTGGGGGCGGATATCAAACGACTTGATTCACCCCGTTAAATAAATTTGCCTGGCAAATTTCCGCCCGCCCCGTTAAATCACTTCGGGAGGCGCAGCATATTTCGCGGGGCGAGCGGATTTAACGGGGTAAAGTTAATTTATGACTTTAAGAGTAAGAAGAATTTTAAGCTTGATTTTTATACTTTTATTCTTCGCTATCACGCCGGCGATTATGCTCTACGCCGCCGGCTACCGCTTGGGCAAAAATGCCTTTTCCGTCCAACGGACCGGCATGTTTATGATTGATTCCCGCCCCCGCAGCGCCAAGGTCCTGCTCAACGGCCAGGCCCAGGAAACTTGGCTAAGTTCGCTGTTTAAGCAGAAAAAATTCCTGACCACGCCGGCTAAAATTAAAAATCTTCTGCCCGGCGAATACACCGTCGCGGTCGAACTTGACGGCTATTTAAGCTGGCAAAAAAAATTAACCATCGGCCCCGGCGCCGCCACCTTCGCGGAAAACATTTCTTTGTTTAAAAACAACCCGCCCAGCCAAATCATGCCGGCTCAAGCGGTGGCCACCAGCTTAGCGCCGGACAAAAAACAAATTTTAATTATTTCCGACGACCGCTTAACTTTTTTCAATCTGGCCGATGAAACGCAAAAATTTGTCGCCCAGAAAGGGCTCGCCGGAAAAAATATCGCCTGGTCGCCAGACGGCGCCAGAATCGTCATTGACGGTTATCTATTCAATTTAAATGACTTAAGCGCTAAAACCGAATTAAGAAAATTAACCGCCGGCTCGTTTAACTATAAA
>MNZH01000028.1 GCA_001873515.1 Parcubacteria group bacterium CG2_30_45_37
CGTATTGGCAGCCGTGGCAAAAAGAAAAATTTCCGGAAATGTTTGAGCGCGATAATTATTTTTGCGGCCAGGCTTGCGACTCGTATCATCGCTATGAAGAGGATTTGGCTTTGGTAAAAAATTTAAACTGCGGCGCTTATCGAATGGGCCTGGAATGGTCGCGTCTTGAGCCAAGGCCGGGCAGGTTTAAGATGGCAGAAATTGAACATTATCGCAAAGTGCTAATGGCGGCCAAGGCCAGAAATTTAAAAATATTTTTAACTTTGTGGCATTGGACCAACCCGGCCTGGTTAGTTAAGCGGGGCGGCTGGGTAAATAAAGACGTTAGAAAATATTTTTCCCGCTATACAGAATTAATTGTTAATGAGTTGGGGGATTTGGTAGATTTTTGGGTAACCCTGAATGAGCCAATGATGATCGTCGGCCATGGTTATTTAGACGGCAAATTTCCGCCCAATAAAAAATTCAGCCCGGCCTTATTTAAAGTTTTTAATAATTTTGTGGCCGTTCATAAAGATTGTTATAAAATAATTCATCAAAAATTCCCCGACGCCAAAGTCAGCCTGACCATGACCACCGGCGCTTTCACTCCGGCCAATAAATATAATTTGCTTGAAATAATAATGGTGAAGCTGGCTAATTATTTTCGCAACGACTGGTTTTTAAATCGGATAAAAGGCTATTTTGATTTTTTGGGAGTAAATTGGTATCATTATGACCGCTTAGTCTGGTATCCGCCGTTTAGAAAAAATTTGAATGAAAAAGTTACCGACCGAGGCTGGGAAATTTATCCCAAAGGCATCTATCTGGTTTTAAAAAATTATCAGAAATACCGGAAACCGATTTATGTTTTAGAAAACGGCATCGCCGACGCCGACGACAAACTAAGGCCTGATTTTATAAAAGAGCATTTGGCTTATGTTCATCAGGCGATTTCTCAAGGCGTAGAGGTTTGCGGGTATTTTTATTGGTCGCTTCTGGATAATTTTGAATGGGCCGAAGGCTGGTGGCCCAAATTCGGCTTATACGCGGTTGACCGAAAAACTTTTAAGCGAACCGCCCGCGAGAGCGCCAAAGTTTACGCCCAGATTTGCAAAAATAATCAAATTGAGGTAGGTTGATTTATAATGAAATGGATTCCCGCTTTCGCGGGAATGACAAAATATTTTATGCCATACAGAACCAATTACGGCGATCTGCCGAAAATTTATTCTCAACTGGCAACCGCCAAGGTCGTAATTTTACCAGTGTCTTACGACGGCACTTCAACCTGGGGCAAGGGCGCGGATAAAGGCCCGGCAGCGATTATTGAAGCTTCGGCCAATCTGGAATTATATGATATAGAAACCGACTCGGAAGTTTACAAAAAAAATATTTTTACCGCCGAGCCGATAATGGGGAACGGCGCGCCGGAAAAAATGGCTGAAAAAGTTAAAGCCGCCGTGGCCGGCTTTTTAAAAAAAGATAAATTGGTGGTAACGCTCGGCGGCGAGCATTCCATCACGGTCGGCGCGGTGGCGGCTTATGCCGAGAAATATAAAAATTTATCGGTTTTGCAATTGGATGCGCACGCTGATTTAAGGCCGGAGTATCAAGGGTGGAAATACAGCCACGCCAGCGCAATGTCGCGCGTGCGTGAAATTTGCCCGATCGTCCAGGTCGGCATCAGAAGCCTGGATATCATTGAAAAGCCGTTTTTAGAAAAGGGCAGAGTGTTTTATGCGGAAAATATTTGTAACAAAACCGACTGGCACGATAAAGCCATCGGCAAGTTGACCGATAAAGTGTATGTTACCATTGACCTGGACGTGTTTGACCCGGGCATTCTGCCGTCAACCGGTACGCCCGAACCGGGCGGCCTGGGCTGGTACCGGGTTTTGGAATTTTTAAAAAAAGTCAGTCAGAAAAAAAATATCGTAGGTTTTGACGTGGTGGAATTATGCCCGAATAAAAACGAGAGGTCGTCCGATTTTTTGGCCGCCAAGTTGATTTATAAATTATTAAGCTATAAATTTAGTAAGCAATAAAAATATGCAAAAAAAAGATTATTTAAAACAAGCCATTAAGCACGTTGACATCAAAGCGATTGATTCCACTAAAATTATTAAGGCCATGGCCGGCATGTCGTTTTCTTCCAGGGAAACCGCGCGGGCGGCCGAGATTTTTAACATGATGATTAAGGATGAAGATTGCAGCATTATTCTGACGCTGGCCGGTTCCACTTCCGCGGCCGGCTGTATGCAGGTTTACGTTGATATGGTCAAGGCCAAGATGGTTGACGCGATCGTGGCCACCGGCGCTTCCATCGTGGATATGGATTTTTTTGAAGCCCTGGGTTTTAAACATTATCGGGGCATGTCCAATGTGAATGACAGGGAATTAAGAAGTTTGTACATTGACCGTATTTACGATACTTATATAAACGAAGAAGAATTGCAAGAATGCGACAAGACGGTGAAGGCTATCGCCGACCGATTGGAGCCGCGGCCGTATTCTTCAAGAGAGTTCATTAAAGCTATGGGCAAATACTTGGTGAAAAAATCCAAGAAAAAAAATTCGTTGGTGCAAATAGCTTATGAAAATAACGTGCCGATTTTCTGCCCGGCCTTTTCCGACAGTTCGGCCGGTTTCGGCTTGGTTTTGCATCAGGTAAAGCGGGAGAAGCAGAGGCGAAAATATTTAACCATTGATTCGGTCCGGGATTTTTACGAGCTGACGCAAATTAAAATTAAAGCTAAAACCACGGGCCTATTTATGGTGGGCGGCGGCGCGCCCAAGAATTTCGCCCAGGACACGGTCATCTGCGCTGAAGTTTTGGGCGTGGACGCGCCCAGGCATAAATATGCCGTGCAAATCACGGTGGCGGACGCGCGCGACGGCGCCTGCTCCAGCTCAACTTTAAAAGAAGCCAGCTCTTGGGGCAAGGTAGACACGACTTACGAGCAGATGGTTTACGCCGAAGCCACTTCAGTCCTGCCCCTGATCGTGAGTTTTGTCTACCATCAGGGAGATTGGAAAAAGCGGAAGAAATGCGAATGGGCCAAGCTGTATAAGTAGTTAAATAAATTTATGTATCTTCTCCTCGCCGTTTTCGCCTATTTCATTAACGCCGGCGTTTACGTGGCCGATAAATTTTTATTGTCCAAAAAAATCCATTCTTCCATCGCTTATGCTTTTTATGTGGGTATCTGGAGCGTGTTTAACCTGGCCTTGCTTTGGTTTTGGCCTTGGTCGCCCAACGCGCGCGAACTGACTTTGGATTTACTGGCCGGCTTTTTGTTTTTGGTGACTTTGGTGTTCTGGTATAAAGCCCTGCACCAGAGCGAAGCGTCGCGCGTGGTGCCGATCGTGGGCGCTTTGGTGCCGATTTTCAGTTTTATTTTATCGTTTGTTTTTTTGGGCGAGACTTTAAACCAGCAGCAGTTTTTGGCTTTTATCATTTTAATCTGCGGCGGCGTTTTGATTTCAATCAAACAGACTAAATTGTATATTTATCAAAGAGTGATAAATAGAATTAAAGAAATTATCGGCGATATTATCGGCGAGGTGCCGGCCGGCGCCCGGCCCACCAGCCGCCTGATTGTCAATTCGGTGGCGGCGGCGGTGTTTTTCGCGAGCTATTACGTGCTCATGAAATATATTTATACCTATCAGCCGTTTGTCGGCAGTTTCGTCTATTCGCGGCTGGGCTCGTTTGCCGGCGTTCTCTTAATGCTGTTTGTGCCGGAGTGGCGGCGGTTGATTGTTGAGCAGCAGCAGGGCGCTTGGAGACGGCCGAAGAACATGTTCTATTTTTTAACCATCAGGCTCCTGGCCGCGGCCGCTTTTATCATGATTAATTACGCCATCAGCCTGGGCAACGTGGCCATTGTCAGCGCCTTGCAGGGCGTGCAATATTTATTCTTGTTTTTAATCATTTTGATTGTTTCCGCCAGGTTTCCCAAAGTGCTTCATGAGCAATTGGGCGGCGGCGTGTTTTTACAGAAATTAATCGGCACGGTTATGGTCTGCCTGGGGCTGTATTTGTTTATCTCATAATAAATGTCATTGCGAGGAGCCCGTACTCGGGCGACGAAGCAATCTCTGGTTTTTTAGTAAAACATCTATACATTGTCGCTTGCCTTTTCTAATTTAAATTGTTCATGACGCTGCGCTAGGCCTTACTTTTTTGTGACCAAAAAAGTAAGCAAAAAAGTCTTGGGGGTTTTCGATTGGCTATCTCGTTGATTGTACTTTGTGCCGTAAGCATTGGCGCCAACTCAAACCCCCAATCCCCCGGGTGATTTTGAAATGATTTTATAATCTTAATTTTATATGATTTATCTAATAACAATCTTTACTGTTTTATTTTTTCTCCTGGCTTGGCGTCGCCTGGATTGGGCGGTTATGTTTTTAATCGCGGCCTTGCCTACTTATTTAATTAGATTTAATATTTTTGGGTTGCCAGCCACTTTACTTGAAGTGACGATCTGGGTTGTATTTATGGTCTGGCTGGTTAAAAATTTTGGGCAAGTAAAAAATAATTTTTTAGAAAATTTTAAGAAAGATAGTAAAAAAGTAAAAATTAGGTATCCGTTTGACTGGGAAATCGTTTTAATGGTGATGGTGGCTTTGGCGGCCGCGGCCGTCGCCGGATTTAGTGCGGCTTCATTCGGCATCTGGAAAGCGTATTTTTTTGAGCCGGCGCTGTTTTTTATTGTCGTGTTTAACGTGATGAAAAACCCCCCTGCCCCCCTTGTCAGGGGGGTGGAGCTGGTGCTTTGGCCATTAGCTATTAGCGCTTTGGCGGTTTCGCTTCTGGCGATTTACCAGAAAATTACCGGACAATTAATTGACAATCCTTTCTGGGCGGCCGTGGAAACGCGGCGGGCGGTTTCATTTTTCGGCTATCCCAACGCGGTGGGACTTTATTTGGGGCCGATTGTGATGGTGATGGCAGGATGGCTGGTTTCTGTCGTTGCGAGCGACCGAAGGGAGCGTGGCAATGGCAGAATAGCGATAATTTTTATCAGCCTAACGATTATTTTGTCTTTATTGTCCATTTATTTTGCTAAGTCAAAAGGCGCGTTGATGGGCGTAGCGGCCGGGTTAGTCATGTTTGGCTTGCTGGCCGGGAAAAAAATCAGATGGGCGACGATTGTGATTTTAATTTTGGCCGGTCTGGCGGTGGCGGTTTATCAGCCGGCCAGGAATTTGGCGGTGAGCAATTTTACTTTAACCAACAAGTCCGGACAAATCAGACAAGCCGGCTGGGCTGACGGTTGGAAAATGCTAAAAGACGGGCGTTTAATTACCGGCGCCGGACTGGCTAACTATCAAATAGCCGTGGCGCCATATCATACCGAAGGAATATTTATTAAAGATTTTTCCGATCCCGATGCCCAGCGCAAATTAGTGTTCAATGAAACTTACCGCGCGGCTCATTGGCAGCCCTTGGAAATTTATTTGTATCCGCATAATCTGGTATTAAATTTTTGGTCGGAACTGGGGTTGGCCGGATTGCTGTTATTCATTTGGATTATTTTAAAATATTTTTGGCTGGGAATTTTTAATTTGTCATTGCGAGGAGCGGAGCGACGAAGCAATCTCACGACTGAAAAATATTTAGTAATTGGCTTAATCGGCGCCATGGTGGTGATTATTGTTCATGGCCTGGTTGATGTGCCTTATTTTAAAAACGACTTGGCCATAATGTTTTGGCTCTTAGCCGCCACGATGGGTTCAATAATTATTAATTTAAACATATGGACAACAAAAAATTAATTTACTACGGCGCAGCTCATTCTTTGGGCGTTTTAGCTTACGTTTCTTTGCTGGTTTTGTTCCTTAACAACGCCCAAAAGCTTTTTGGTAAAAATGATAACGTTATGACCGACGTTATTATGCTGTTGATTTTTATTCTGTCCGCCCTGATAACCGGCTCGCTGGTTTTGGGACGGCCAATTATGTTTTACCTGGATGGTAAAAAAACCGAAGCCGTGAAACTGCTGTTTTATACCACGGCCAGCCTGTTCGTTCTGCTCCTGCTTGCCACGGGGGGATTAATTTTGTTAAGGTAGTTAAGTTTGGTGGGATGGCCGAGTGGTTGAAGGCGCGACTCCCGAAAAGTCGTATATCCGAAAGGGTATCTAGAGTTCGAATCTCTATCCCACCGCATAAAAAAATAAAAAAGAGATGAGAAGTTTACACCCCGGAGCTCTGCCAGCTGGCGGAGCGTAGGGGTGAATCTCTATCCCACCGCCTTTAAAATTAATTTTATGGAGTTACTTAATATTTTTAAACCAACCGTGGAGCGGGAAGAAAGCTTTGAAGAAATAAAAAGAAATTATCAGCCGGCCATGGCTTTATGCGAACGCCAATACGACCAGGACGTAGCGGCCCAGCCGGAAAAGGCAGGTCAGCGCCCCATGCTCGAGACGCATAATGAAATAGTCTTAGGTTATGCCGCCGAGCTGGTTAAAGCGCATAATTTATCCGAAGCGGATAAGGCGGCCGTTTATTTGGCGGTTATTTTTCATGACAGCGGCAAGTTAGCCGCCAATTTAATGAGCCATCATTTAACGGGCAAAGAATATGCCGAACGCTTGCTTCAAGAATTACCGCCAATCAAGCAGGGCGGTGAAACTATTGCCATCGCGCCGGAGCTTAAAGAAAAAGTTTTACAGGCCATAGAGCGCCATATGAACCATCCCTTTTTGGTTAAAGCGAATAACGGCCAGCGTTTTCCTGAGCCGGAAAACGATATAGACAGGATAGTTTTTGACGCGGATATGATGGCTAACGTGGGTTTTAAGAATATCGGTTTTCGCTTAACCAGCGAAAAGTATTTAAATGAGGACATCGCTGAAGCGTCCCAAAAAGGCCTACCCGCGCTGGAAGAAACTTTTAATAATGTTATGGAAGGCGTCAGAGTTTTAGACGAAGCCGTGCTGTCGCCGCCGGCTAAAGCCCAAATTAAGCGGTTGGTCGGCGCGGCTGAACAGATATTCAATTATTTAAAAGTCAACCGGATTTTTCAGGCAATTCAAGACAAATATTCTAAAAACCGCGAATTTAATTTTAAGACCATAGGCCAAGCGCCGGACGGCGCGCAATCTTTAGAAAAAG
>MNZH01000066.1 GCA_001873515.1 Parcubacteria group bacterium CG2_30_45_37
TCAAGATGGCAGCTTTTGCCGCCGCTTTGGCAAGAAATTAAGCAGGCGCCCATTATGGGCCAAGGCTTCGGCGCCACGGTGACTTACCTTACCAGCGACCCGCGCGTGCTGGCTGCCAGCCCCTCGGGTGTTTACACCACTTACGCCTTTGAATGGGGCTGGCTTGATGTATGGTTAAAATTAGGAATTTTAGGACTATTGGCATATTTAATTTTATTTGCTAAAATCATTTTTGCCGGTTTAAAAATTAACACCGCCTTGTCCTTATCTTTAACCGGCGGTTTAATTATCCTGGCCGCGGTCAATATCTTTAGCCCTTACGTCAACCATCCGTTGGGAATAGGCTATTTGCTAATCGCGGCGGCGATGATGGACTCTTGCGCTAAATTCCAAAATCCTGTATATTAAAGATTATATTATTTATTTTTATCAACATTATGCCCGACCAAATTATCTCCCAGGAAGGCTATGACAAATTAAAAAAAGAGCTGGATGACAGATTGAACGTCAAGCGCCTGGAGATCGCCTCCCGGATTGAAGCGGCCAAAGAATTGGGCGATTTAAGCGAAAACGCCGAATATGCCGAAGCCAAAAATGAACAGGCCTTTAACGACGGCCGAATCACGGAATTAACCACGCTCCTGAAAAACGTCACCGTGGTGCGGAATAACCATGATAAAAATAAAATCAGCATGGGCTCGCGCGTTTTAGCCGAAGTTGAAGGCCAGACTAAAGAATTTACCATCGTCAGCTTTAATGAAGCCAACCCGGTCGAAGGTAAAATTTCTAACGAATCTCCCATCGGCGTGGCTTTTTTAGGAAAAAAGAAAGGCGATACCATCGCCGTCAATACGCCGCGCGGCCAAGTGGTTTATAAAATAATCGACATTAAATAAAATCCTTATGACCGAAAAAATAAGCGAACGCGAGGACAGACTAAAAAAACTTGAGGAACTGAAAAAACTGGGCATAAATCCTTATCCGGCCGAATCGCGTAAAAGCCACTCTGCCGGTCAGGTTTTGGCTGATTTTGAAAAATTGCAAAAAAATTCAGCTACAATTCAACTGGCAGGCCGATTAAGAAGCCTGCGCACGCACGGCAATTTAACCTTCGCGCATTTACAGGATGCCAGCGGAAAAATTCAGCTGGCGTTTTCCAAAAAAGAAATCGGCCCGGATAGGTATAAGCTATTGACTAAGTGTATTGATGTCGGCGATTTTATCCAGATAAAAGGCGCGGTCTTCAAGACCCATGCCGGCGAACCAAGCGTCATGGTCAAGCAGTGGTCGCTCTTAGCCAAAGCGGTCCGGCCCCTGCCGGAAAAATGGCACGGCCTTAACGACGAAGAAGAAAAATTCAGAAAGCGCTATCTGGACATTTTATTCAACCCCGAAGCCAAGGAAATGTTTCTTAAGCGCGCTAAATTCTGGCAAGCGGTGCGCGATTTTTTAATTAAACACGATTTTTTGGAAGTGGAAACCCCGGTTCTGGAAAATATCACCGGCGGCGCCGACGCCAAGCCCTTTTTAACTCATCATAACGCGCTTGATTTAGACGTTTATTTAAGAATTTCCATGGGAGAATTATGGCAAAAACGCTTAATGGTCGCGGGTTTTGAAAAAACTTTTGAAATCGGCCGGCAATTCAGAAACGAAGGCATGGACGCCGAGCACCTGCAGGACTACACCCAGATGGAATTTTACTGGGCCTACGCGGATTATGAAATGGGCATGAAATTGGTTGAAGAGCTGTTTAAATACCTGGCCAAAGAAACTTTCGGCACCTTAAAATTTAAAATTAAAAATTTTGACATAGATTTAAGTAAAACCTGGAGCCGCTACGACTACCGCGACACGGTTAAAAAATATACCGGCATAGACATTTTAAAAACCGACCTTAAAGAAATAGAGAAAAAACTTAAAGAGCTGAAAATTGAATACGATAAAACAGGTTTCAGTAAAACCCGCGCCATTGACAATCTTTGGAAATACTGCCGCAAGCAGATTGCCGGACCGGGCTTTTTAGTGGGCGTGCCGGTGGAAGTTTCGCCTTTGGCCAAGCGCGATGAAAATCACCCTGAATTAAGCCAAAGATTCCAGGTCATTATCGCCGGCTCGGAATTAGGCAATGGCTACAGCGAGTTAAACGACCCGCTGGACCAAGCCGACAGATTTAAACAGCAGGCTAAGCTTCGCGAAGAAGGCGACGAAGAAGCGCAAATGTTTGACCAAGAATTCGTGGAAGCTTTGGAATACGGCATGCCCCCGACCTGCGGCTTCGGCATGTCCGAGCGCGTCTTTTCTTATCTCATGGACAAGCCGGCGCGCGAATGCCAGATTTTCCCGCTGATGAAACCGAAAAAATAATTATGAAACTTGTCATGGCTTTCGGCACTTTTGATTTATTGCACCCGGGACACATAAATTTTTTGCGCCAGGCGAAAAAATACGGCGGTTTAATCGTAGTAATCGCGCGCGATAAAACGGTTAGGCAAGTTAAGGGTAAATTGCCGCGCCACACGGAAAAACAGCGCCTTACGGCCGTTTTAGGCCTAAATTTAGCCGATAGGGCGGTTTTAGGCAGCCTTAAGGATAAATACGCGGCTATCCGAAAATACCGGCCCGGCATCATCGTCTTGGGCTATGACCAAAAATATTTTACCGACCAACTGAAAAATTTCAATCTAAAAATCATCCGCCTAAAAGCTTACAAACCTAATAAATATAAAACGTCAATTTTAAAATTAAAATAATTCATTTTGCATTTTCATTGTAAATTGTAAATTGAAAATTGAAAATTAATTTTATATGCTTGATATCAAATTTATCAGAGACAACGCGGAATTAATCAAACGAAACGTAAATAACCGCGGCGCCAAGGTTGATATTGACGAACTATTGCGTTTGGACGCGGCCAGGCGGGAATTGGAAACAACGCTGGACAATCTTCGCGCTAAACGTAACCGAGCTTCGAAAACCAAACCCACGCCCGACATTATCGCGGAAATGAAAAAAATCGGAGATAAAATCAAACAAGGCGAAGAGAAATTAGCCGACCTAACGCCCGAATATAAAGAATTGCTTTACGCTGTGCCGAACTTGACGCACCCTGACGTCCGGATTAGCGCGGATGAAGATGAAGAAGATAATCCGGTTTTGGAAACCTACGGCAAGCCGACAAAATTCAAATTCGCGCCACTTGACCACGTGCAATTGGCGCAAAATCTGGATTTAATTGACTTTGACCGCGGCGTCAAAGTTAGCGGCGCCAAATTTTATTATC
>MNZH01000075.1 GCA_001873515.1 Parcubacteria group bacterium CG2_30_45_37
ACAACATTTCTGCGAATTTAATTCGCCCGGGTTCTTTTGCGGTTTTGGCCTCGCAAAGCGAGGCGACAATTTCAAGTTTTTCTTTGGCGGCATACTCTTTGAGCTCAACAAGTTGAGCCTCAATTGAAAGAACTTGTCTGTCATCTTCTTCGGTGCTCTTGCGAGCGTAAATTATGTATTTCATAGTTTTTTCTTTCGTTACTTAATTATTTAAAAAATTTTCTTTTACTAATTCAAAACCGCCAATTGATTTTTGAGCCCAAAATCCCTTACAATTTGGTCGCCGAGCGAAGCGAAGCGAACCAACGAAATTTGACTTTTCCTTACTGGTGCTCTATTCTTAAAATAGTTCGAACACATTTCGCCGCTTGCGGCGACGGCCAGCCCCCCAAAATTTGAGCGGCTTCGCCGCGATTTTAAAAACTGCCAAATAACCCGATAAAAATATCGGCTCGAACCACATTTTGTAAAAGAAAATTTTTTCATATTGGGGATGATTAAATTAATTCTGTTGAAAGCCAAGGGCTTTCACATCGTTAATTACACTATTTTATTGTTAATTTTGTATATTTTCGCCTTGTAGCAAGGTAATCTCCCATGTAATATATTTATACATGGGAATTATCCCAAAAAACACCGAAATAATCTTTAACTTTAGTTAATATTTAAAATATCTTTCAACAGAATTAATTTAATCATCCCTCATATTGTTTGTTGCAGAAATTCTTGGGAATTTCTGTTTTTTGTTTTAGCCCTTGCTTTTTTCCTTGATTTGATGTAATTTATGTCAGAGAAAGTCAAGCTAACGCTTGATTTAGTTTGTACCCTAACAACTGAAAAAGGAGGTAAAAAATGAACGAGATCATGAAAGTGATGGTAAACGGTATTCCGGGTAATATGGCCAGTAATGTGGCTAAACATGTTCTTGAAGATGGTCGGTTTGAACTGGTTTCGTACTCACTAACCGGTCCGGAAGTTATAGAGAATGAAGCCGCCATCGGTTCGCGGAAAATTGCGTTGATTCGTCCCGATCGGAAAGAAGAGGCGATTGCCGCCATTCTGAAAAGTGAGGGGGCATTTATCAGCGTAGATTTCACTCATCCGTCGGCAGTTAATTCCAATGCGGAGTTTTACTGCAAGCAGGAACTTCCCTTTGTTATGGGGACTACCGGTGGCGACAGGAAGCGTCTCAATGAAGCTGTTGCGGCTTCTGCGATTGTCGCTGTGATTGCGCCGAACATGGCAAAACAGATTGTCGGGTTTCAGGCAATGATGGAATATGCTGCCAGCGTTTTCCCAAACCTATTTGCCGGATATTCGCTGAAAATCCGAGAGAGTCATCAGAAAGGTAAGGCCGACACCAGTGGTACCGCCAAAGCTATGGTTGGGTATTTCACTAAATTGGGGATTCCATTTTCCGAAAACAAGATCGGCATGGAGCGCGATCCCAATGTCCAAACTCGCCTTGGTATTCCAGAGCAGTATTTAAGTGGTCATGGCTGGCATACTTATACGCTGGTTTCACCGGACGAAACCGTGAAATTCGAGTTCATCCATAATGTCAACGGGCGCGATATCTACGCCCGAGGCACGCTGGATGCGATTACTTTTTTGCATAGAAAAGTAGAGGAAGGCATTAAAGGAAAAGCCTTCACAATGATCGATGTATTAAGGGGATAAATTTCCCCCGTATTCACCCGCCATGTCGCAAGACCTCTGGCGGTTTTTTTCAAAAAGAATTTGCCGCCAAGGCAGTAAATTTTTCAAGCTCATTTTTCTTGAAAAATTTACTGCAATGAGTTATGATTAACTCATAGAAAAACTTGAAATTGTCAAAGATCGCGGCAAAGCCGCTCAAATTTTGGGGGGCTGGCCGTCGCCGCAAGCGGCGAAATGTGTTCGAACTATTTTAAGAATAGAGCACCAAATTTTATATGTACGCCAATATTTTAATTTTCGCGGTTTCACTATTTTTAGTCGTCAGGGGAGTGACCATGACGACTAAATACTCCGTCAAGCTGGCCGCTAATTTCCGGCTGTCAAAATACATTGTCGGCTTTATTATCGTGGCTTTTATTTCCATTCTGCCCGAAGCGCTTATTTCCATTAACTCGGCTCTGGCCGGCGTTCCGGAATTCGGCTTGGGCACCTTATTCGGTTCCAACACCGCCGACCTGACCTTGATTTTCGCCATTTTGATTATCTACCACGGACGGGGAATAAAAATTGAAAGCGCTATTCTAAAAAACATACATTATTACCCGTTTTTTCTGCTCTTGCCCGTAGCGCTGGGGCTGGACGGACGATTTTCTCGCGCCGAAGGCATCGCCTTAATTATTATCGGGCTGATTTTTTACTGGATAGTTTTTAAAAACTGCCCGACTAGCTCGGCCAGCGCCAATCATGGCAACGGCGGCCAGGGGCATTATAAAAACTTATTCCAATTGCTGTTCGCTCTGGCTGTCTTATTGCTCGGTTCGTATTTCACCGTAACGTCGGCGGTTTCTTTGGCCAATTTTCTGCAAATTAGCCCGATTATCATCGGCTTGCTGATTGTCGGTTTAGGCACGACCATGCCGGAACTGTTTTTTTCTTTAAAATCATTGAGCCGATGCGGCGGCGGCCTGGCAGTCGGCGATATTTTAGGAATCGTGATGGCCGACGCCACCATCGTTGTCGGCCTGCTCGCTTTAATCAGCCCATTTTCTTTTCCGGTTAAAATTATTTATAGCACGGGCATGTTCATGGTGGCGGCCGGGATATTACTCTGCGGTTTTATGCGCTCGGGCCGGGTCCTCTCAAAAAAAGAAGGCTACCTGCTTTTGTTTTTTTGGCTGACCTTCATTTTCACCGAGTTTATCTTAAACGGATAATTAAACTTTTTAGCCTTTGGCCACGACCAAACCCCAGACTTCGCCGGCGCCATTGGCTTTCAAAACCTTGGCGCACTCGTTTAAGGTGGCGCCGGTGGTAACAACATCATCAATTAAAATTATATTTCTTTTGCCCAAATCGGCCCCCCGCCAGACAAAACAATCTTTTAGGTTATAGAGCCTCTCGGCCTCGGACAATTTTGCCTGAGGCTTTTTGTGTTTCAGCCGGACTAAATCGCGGCCGTTCATTTCCCGGCCGTAGTGGCCGACAAACGTTCGGGCCAGAATTTCCGCCTGATTAAAACCGCGCCAGCGCAAACGTTTTTTGGATAAAGGCACGGGCACGATTAAGTTGCCTTTAAAGTTTAATAGAGCCGAGGGCAACCCCTGAATTTTCCTGAAACTGCGCCAAGCCAAACCAGCGGCCAGCTCCGGCCTCACGATTCTTGCCTGCTCCAGCAAGGTATCAACGAACGAAATCAGCAGCTTGCTTAAATCGCCGGCCAAAGAAGAAACAAAATAATACTTCAAACTTTTGATTGCCCGCGCGACCAGCCGGTCGTCGTAAAGCGCGGCGATCCAAACTCCGTCTAAATCATAATTAATTCGGCAGGGCGGGCAGAACTGGCCGAAGTCGTTGGGTTTTTTGCAATTCAAGCAATACTGCTCCGGCTTTAAATTTATGGCTTTAAAACAAGCCGAGCACAGCCAAGCGCCCTCGCGGCCGCAACCTAAGCACTCAATCGGAAAAATCAAATCTAAAAAAAACGACTGAAATTTTTCAGCGTTTTTTTTAATATTAAAAAAATTAAAATCCATAATTCTTACTTCATTTTTCTTGCCAATAAATTCCGTCCACCCGCCAAACCCCGTTTTCCCGCAAAAATTTTATGATGATGTCCTGATAAAAAGTCGAGCTGTTGCCGCTCAAGCCGGCTGATTCGCGCCTTTGCGTCCTGACTAAAATTTCCGCTTGGCCGGTATCGCCGTCGAATTGGTTAACCGTGGCGGCAATCGCCTTGGTGACAATGCCGTAATAAATCGAGGTATCGCCTTTTTTTGCTCTGGCGTCGCTAATGTAATTATCGGCCCAATTTTTCATGGTGGCGGTCATGAAAATAAGCAAATCGCGAACATTGCCGTAATCAGACTGATTACTGAAGCTGCCGAACCTTTCGGCGAAAGCCGAAGCCATTCTGGCCAAGTCATCGCCGCTGACTTCGGCTTTTTTTAAGGGAGAGACCGGCTGGACGTTGGTTGTCGGCTGTTCGGCCGGAACCGAGGTGGTAGCCACGCTTGCCGGCTGGGTGGTCGCCGGCTCAATCACCACCGGTTCCGCCGCCGGAGAAAATTTATAGAAAAAAATAACATAAACGATTCCGGCGATTAACGCCAGGCTTAAAATAACAATGATTATTCCCCAAATTCGTCTGTCCATATAGGTAAATTACGCTTCAGTTTCGGCAACGCCTTCTTTTTCGTTAAGCAGGTTGGAAGCAAACTCTTTTTTCTCCTGCTCAATTTCTAGTAGCTGCTGCGGGTCGGAAGTGATCAGTTGGTCTTCGGTATAAGAAGCCACTACCTTGATGGCCACGTGCTTAGAGCCGGCGAAAAAGATGCCCTCGCCCACGCCGCATTCCAGGAGCAGGTATTTTTCTCCTTCGGTCAGAACGAAAGTTTTCTGCACCAGCTCAATCGCGGCCGGCGATTGCTTAAGTAAAAGCTGCAGGGCCGAATTGTTGACGATCGCCTGCCCGTAGGGCGAGGTTAAAAAATCATTAACGTCTTGGGTGATGGTGGTGACGCCAAGATAATATTTACGGCAGCGCTTAACCAGGGCGTAAATAAATTTGGCGCTGTCTTCATACTGCATCAGCCACCAGGCTTCATCAATCACCAAAATCCTTTTTTTCATTTCGCTTCTAACCACGTTCCAGATATAGTTGACAATCGTATAAATGGCGATCGGCCTCAGTTCGTCTTCCAGGTCGCGCACGGAAAAGCTGACCAGCTGGTTGTCCATTTTAACGTTGGACGGGCTGTTAAACAAACCGGCGAAAGTGCCTTGGGTATACTTTTTTAAACGCAAAGCCAAGCTGGCTCCGCCGTCCATGCCTTCTAAAATGTCTTCCAAATCCTGCATTACCGGCGCTTCAATTTTGCTTAAATCCGCCTCGGCGGTGATGTCTTTTTTGGCGTAAGTTTCCAAGAGCGCCCGGTCAATTAT
>MNZH01000029.1 GCA_001873515.1 Parcubacteria group bacterium CG2_30_45_37
TTGTCAATACAAAAAAATAAATCTAATATTAGAGTTATTTTTTGCTGGCGGTGGGACAGGGATTCGAACCCTGGAGACCCGTTAAGGCCTAGTTGCTCTCCAAGCAACCGCACTCGACCGCTATGCGATCCCACCAAAAACATTTTCGATTTTTGAATTTCGATTTTGGATTTAATTCTTACTTCAACAAATTGCCGATTATGCTTTTCATGCCTTTTTCCGGTTTTCCGTCAGAGCCGATAAAATCTTCAAACGGATAAGCGCCCGGATAAATGTTGCCGTTGACAAAGCTGGTGGGCGTGCCGGTAACCCCGGCTTGGTCGCCTTCGGCCTTTTGCGCAGACACTTTATCGGCGTATCGGCCGCTATCTAAACATTGGTTAAACTTATTTTGGTCCAACCCCAGCTCGACCGCATCCTGCTTAAATTGCTCCAGGCTCATGCGGCCGGCCACGTTATCGGCGAATAATTTATCATGCATTTGCCAAAATTTCGCCTGTAGAGCCGCGCACTCCGAAGCTTCGGCGGCTTTCTCGGCTTGCGGATGGCCGGCCAGAGGATAATGGCGAAAGGTAATTACCATCTTGTCCTTGAATTCTTGCTCCACCTTTTTCGTAGTTTCGGCGAATTGCGAGCAGAAAGGGCATTGGAAATCGCTATAAACTATCAGCTGTACCGGCGCGTTTAGTTGGCCGGATAGGTGGTCGGTTGCGTCTATTGGCCTTACTTGCGCCTGCCCATCACCCTGATTATTCCCTCCCCTAAAATAAACAAGCCCGATGGCCGCGATTAGAATAATAGCGATAGTTAAAATTATTTTGTTTTGATTGGACATATTTTGAGTTAAAAGTTATGAGTTATGAGTTATGAGATTTCAGGCTTCTGCAGATGCCATTCGGTTACTTGTTGGTAAGCGCCGCCCACTCTAAACAGCCTGGCCTCGTCAAACCTTTTGCCGATTAGTTGCAGGCCGACCGGCATTCCCCCATCAAAGCCGCAAGGAATGGATATGGCCGGCAGACCAGAGAGCGAGGCTCCGGTCATAAAAATATCTTCCAGATACATTTTCAAGGGGTCGCCGGACTGCGCGCCGATTTTAAAAGCCACATGCGGCGCGCTTGGAGTTAATAAACAATCCACGGTTTCTAAAACTTCGTCCAGCTCCTGTTTTATTTTAGTGCGCACTTTCTGCGCTTGTAAATAGTAAGCATCAAAATAGCCGGCGCTCAAAGCGTACGTGCCCAGCATGATTCTTCTTTTGGCTTCCGGCCCAAAACCTTTACCCCGGCTCTTGGTATAAACTTGCATTAACCCATTTTCCTCCCCCCCTGACAAGGGGGGCAAGGGGGGTTTTGCCACGCTTAACCCATATTTTATGCCGTCAAACCTGGCTAGATTGGAACTTACTTCCGACGGCGTAATAATATAATAAACCGGCACGCCATACTTTGTGTGAGGCAGACTGACTTGTTTAAATTTCACGCCCAATTTTTTTAAATCTGCTATGGCTTTTTCCACGGCTTCGGCCACGGCTTTATCCGTACCGGCAATAAAATATTCCTTAGGCAGTCCGATAGTTAAGCCCTTGAGTTCCTCCCCTCTGACAAGGGGGGTAGGCTTGCCCGCCGAAGCCTTGGCGTAGGCGGGGGGGGTTATATTTACCGTCGTGCCATCATTCTTATCAACTCCGGCAATTACCGACAACACCATCGCCGCGTCTGCCACGGTTTTGGTTAACGGCCCGGGCACGTCGGTTGAACTGGTCATGGCTACGAGGCCGAAACGCGAACTCCGGCCATAAGTGGGCTTAAGTCCGGTGATGCCGCAAAAGCTGGCCGGACATCTGACGGAGCCGCCCGTGTCCGTGCCCAAGGCAAACAAGCACATATCCGCGGCCACAGCCGCGGCCGAACCGCCGGACGAGCCGCCGGGCACCCGTTGTAAGTCCCAAGGATTATGCGTTGGCCCGAAAGCTGAATTTTCCGTGGACGCGCCATGCGCGAATTCGTCCAAATTGGTTTTGCCCAAAAGCACGGCGCCGGCTTGTTTTAATTTTCTAATAATACTTGCGTCATAAGGCGCGATATAATTTTCTAAAATTTTTGAAGCCGCCGTGGTTTTTATACCCCGGGTTAGAATATTATCTTTGGCCAGATATGGAATCCCCAGCAACTCTCCACTCTCACCTTTCGCCCGCCGTTCATCCGCCTTTTTCGCCTCGGCCAGCGCTTCTTTCTCGCACACGGTTAAACAAGCTTTAATTTCCCCGTCAACCTCTTTAATCCGCGCTAAACACGCCTTGGTCAGTTCAACCGAGGTAATTTCTTTTTTCGCCAGCAGCTGGCCGGCTTGTTTAATTGTCAGTGTATTTAATTGCATAATTATTTTCTGGCCAACCAGTTAAAGCTGTAAAAATAATTTCGCCACAGCTGATCGGACGAAGCAAAAATATTTTTCCCCTTAAAATAATCGACTAAGGCTTCATAAAGCCTAGCCAACTCTTTTAATCTATGGCTGTTCTTTTTGGCGTCAAGCGACAGGCTTAAAAGCTCCAAACTTCTGAAAAAAGCTTTATCGCTATACTCCGGGTTGCCTTTTTCTTTCCATTTTATAGCCCGCTCAACTTCACTGCCGATATTGGACAGCTGTTCTGGGAGTGACAGCTTAGTCCAACCGCCCGAGGCTGAATTTTGATGTTCTATGTTCATTTTTTTATCAATTTATTAACTATGGCTTTTATGCTTTGTTGGATTTCCTTGTTTTCCACGCCGCGGGTTAAATTACCTTGCGACGGCCTTAAATTAATCATAGAATCAAACTCAATAAAATCATCCCCTTCAAGTTCGGGATACAAATTTATTCCCCATAAATCTCTCTGTTTTGAACCATTTTCTATTAAATAAGCTTCTTCGTCCGCGTGAAGCTCGCCGTCAACCGCCATCAAGCCCTTGCCAACGTCAACTACTGCCTTGACTAAATTGCCGAACATTTTTTCAGCCATGGTCCGTAATTCTTTAATTGTAATTTCCTGATTGATTAGTTTCATGTTTTTATTCTATTACGCGTTTTACCTTAATAAATCTCCCTTCTTTTTCCGGCGCGTCTTTTAAAGCCTCTTCAATTTCTTTTTCGTCCCAATTTTTAACTTCATCCTCGCGCAATACATTTTCCAGGCCGGTAACCTGCGCCGCGGGCTCCACGCCTTTAACGTTAACTTCTTTCAGTTGGTCAATATAACTTAAAACCGCGGACAACTGTCCGCCGTATTTTTCCAGTTCCGCCTCGGTCAAATCCAGCCGCGCCAGTTTAGCGATATCTTGTATTTCTTGCTTCGATAATTTCATGTTATTTTATTAATTCAAAAAATTCATTTTCATTTAATATTTTTACTCCCAACCGCCGCGCCTTTACCAGTTTACTTCCCGGCTCCGCGCCGGCCACCACATAATCCGTATTCTGACTGACGGATGAAGAAATCTCACCGCCCAATTCCCTTATCTTAGCCTTAGCCTGGTCTCTTGTCAATTTTTCCAAACTGCCAGTTAAGACAAAGATTTTTCCGGCTAATTTTGCACTTTTAGCGCTTAATTTTAGGGTTTTTACTTTTACTCCAGCGGCCGCTAATCTGGCCAATAACTGTAAATTGTTTTTATCGTGAAACCATTGATAGGCGCTTTTAGCCATAATCTCTCCAAAATCATAAATAGCATTTATTTCATCTAGGCTGGCGTCTTTAATTTTTTCCAAACTGCCAAAATATTTGGCCAAGGCCAAAGACGATTCTTCGCCCACATGGCGAATGCCAAGGCTATAAATAAATCTCGCGAGCTCCACTTGGGTTTTTTCGGAAATCGCTTTAACCAAATTGTCCGCCGATTTTTCCGCGAATCTTTCCAGCGGCAGTAAATCATCTATGGTTAATTTATAAAAATCGCTGGCGTCTCGCACTAAGCCTTCTTTGTATAATTGCTCAATTATTTTCGGGCCCAAACCTTCTATGTCCATGGCGTTTTTTGATGTCCAATGCGCCAAGCGGCGAAGATTGACCGCGTAGCAATTCTTATTGACACAGCGGTAAGCCACTTCGCCTTGAACTTTTTCCACCCCGCCCGAGCACATCGGACACTGCCGCGGCACTCTAATTTCTTTTTCGGAGCCGGTACGCAATTTAGGCAAAACCTGAACTACTTTAGGGATAACGTCGCCGGCCCGCTCTAGTATAACTGTGTCCCCGATTTTCAGTCCCAGCCGCCGAATTTCATCCAAATTATGCAAAGTCGCGCGGCTAACGGTCACGCCGTAAATTCGCACCGGAGTTAAAACCGCCGTTGGCGTTAATACCCCCGTACGCCCCGCCTGCCAAATCACGTCCTCCACTTTGGTGGTGGCTTGAATGGCCGCGAATTTATAAGCCATCATATAGCGCGGGC
>MNZH01000044.1:0-3055 GCA_001873515.1 Parcubacteria group bacterium CG2_30_45_37
CTCTCAATTCTCACCGTTCCATTTTCATCAGTCCGGTAAATCTTCGCGCCCGCCCGCTCCAGCCGCTTAATTACCCTTAAATTGGGATGGCTGAAATCATTGTCTTTGCCCACGCTAATCACGGCTAGTTCTGGCCTGACCTTGTCCAAAAAATCCTCGCCCGTGGAATACGGCGAGCCATGGTGGCCGACCTTTAAAACCTCGGCGGCCAAATCAGTGCCTTCGTCAATTAATTTTTTTTCCACTTCCTCGCCGGCGTCGCCGGTCAGTAAAAATTCTGTTTGGCCGTAAATTAATTTTGCCACGATTGAACTTTGGTTTAAGTCCGGCACGGCCTGGCCTAGTAGGCTACGGCCGGGCGATAGAATTTCCAGCCGGCAGCCGGCGCCAAAATTAATGGTCTGGGCTTTGTCAATAATCGTCATAGCCACCCTTTTGTCGCGCACGGCTCTTAGCCAAGCCAGATAATTAGGCGCGTTGTGCACCACGCCGGTGTATAATATTTTTTTAACTTCATATCTTTTTAAAACTTCTATCAAGCCGGCCACGTGGTCGTCGTGCGGGTGCGTCAGAATCATTAAATCAATCCGCTTGTCCCAGAAAGGCAAATTTTCCGAAAGCCGCTTGACCACGGCTTTATCCGGTCCGCCGTCAATTAAAATATTCTGCCCGCCCGGCGCCTTGATTAAAATCGCGTCGCCCTGGCCCACGTCTAAAAAATCCACTTCCAGATTCCGCGGCGCGCTATATAAAAACCAAAACCAGGCCAGGCCGACCAGCAAAGCGGCAATGCCAAAAATTAATAATATTTTATAAAACTTCTTGCCCCCTTTAATAAAGGGGGTTAGGGGGATTTGCATGAATAAATTATAGCAAAAGCTACATATTAATTATTAAAAATTTTTTTTAATTTTATAACAAGAAAAATAACCGCCCCGTAATAAACCGCCACTCCAAGCCAGCTTAAATAACCGATTTCTAAATAAGCATACGGGATTTTCGCCATCAGCCTTACGACCAGCAGAATGTATTTGGCCAGCGCCAGGCTAGGGAGAAAAAATAAAACCGACAAGCCGGGCATGAGCGCGGCCAAAGGCAAGGCGGCCAAAATTAGAATCGTCAGGGCCGGCACGGCCCAGAGCGCGGCCAAGTTGGCCAAGGGTGCGATTAAAGAAATCTGCGAAAAATTATAAGCCAAAACCGGCAGAGTAAAAACCTGCGCCGCCAAGGTGATGAGCAGGGCGTCGCTTAGGCCTTTAAATTTGGGCAGTTTAAATTTTTCCCAAACGGCCCCTAAAATCGGATAAACGTAAACCAAACCGACAATGGCCAGAAAGGACAGCTGAAAGCCAACGTCGTCGCGCAATAATTTAGGGTTAAAGGCCAAGAGCACGGCCGCGGTGAGCGCCAGCGAGTTGGTTATCTTATTGAGCCGGCCCAACTTCAGGGCCCAGAGCACCAAAAAACCCATCAACCCGGCGCGCAGGGCTGAAGCCGGCAAGCCAACCAAAACAACATAAGCCGCCAAAATAGCCACGGCCAAATAAAAGGCGTAGCGCCGGCCAACCCCGATTGCCAATAATACTGACATCACAATCACTGATAAAATACTGACGTTAAAACCGGACACAGCCATAATATGAGTCAGGCCAGTTTTTTGAAAATCGTCCCTGATTTTTTGCTCCAAGCCTCTTTGCCCGCCAAAAACAATCGGCCGCGCCAAGCTGGCTGCCGGCTCGCTTAGCCCGGCGTCAATCAGGCCAGTTAATCTTTTTTTCAGGGCAAAAATCTTTCCGTAGAACCAGCTGCCACCCTTGCCGTATAAAATTTTTATTTCAGGCCAGTAGCAAACCGAATAAATATTATAGCGCGCCAAATAGCGGTCATAGGAAAAATCATTAATCTTTTCCGGCCGCTTAAGCTCGCAGGCCAGTTCCAATTCATCTCCGTATTTATATTCCGGGTATAAATCTGTAGTTACTAAAATTTTTCCGGAAATTTTACGGCCGGGCAACTGGCTGATTTTTTCCACTTCAATTTCCAGCTTCTGCTTGGCGTCTCTGATGTCCGGCTCATTGGCCACGAACCCTTGCAGCGACACGCTTTGTCCATTATGATGCCAAATTTTATCCGGCGTATCAGCCGGCAAACTAGTGCCGTAGCGCCAGACGGCGAAAAACAAAACCGCGAACCAAAAAAACCAGGCCACCGAGCGCTTAAAACAAACCGCCAGAACCAAAAAAAATACGGCGGCCATAAACCACCATATTTCCAAGCGCCACCACCGGCCGGGCAAAAATGAGGCCAAAGCCATGCCGCCGATAAAAACCAAACCGGCGATTAAAAAAAATTTTGACTTGGGCAAATCTAATTTCATCTTACTTTTAACTGGCACGCCAGGCTTGAAAAATAATTTTATCAAGCCTGGCCAAATATAATTAATTTTCAATTTTCGGAAGAATTTAAAACAAACCGCCATTTTCTTCCGGCCCAATAAGGCCCGGCGTAATCTATGCCGACGCGGGCGGTTGCTTTAATTTGGTTTGGTCGGACTTCAACTCCCCTGTCCTCCAGCCAGAGCTGCCGGCTTTTAACCGCGTCCAGGCCGTAAAACGATTTGTCCAATTTTAGGAAGCGGCATAATTTCCCCGGCCCGTTAGCCGTATTTTCAGGCAGGCTGGCCGGCGCCTCCAGCGCCCGGATTAAAACGCACTCCGGCCGGCCAGCGCCGGCCGTGGAAAAATTAAGCTGCCAATACCTGCCGTAGACCAAATAGATATAAACATGCCCGCCGGTCAGCCACTCGGCCTGATTTCTTTTGGTCACTCTACCGCCATAAGTATGCGAAGCTTTATCTCGTGGCCCGACATAGGCTTCGGTTTCAATAATTTTACCGGCCAAAACTTTTCCATTTCCCAGCCGCCGCACCAGATATTTGCCCAACAGCTCTTTAGCCACGACCAAAGTCGGGCGGTTAAAAAAATAACGAGTTAATTTTTTAGGTTTCATTTATAAACTTTATTGAACTGCCGAAACATCAGGCCTAAAACCAACA
>MNZH01000044.1:3064-5031 GCA_001873515.1 Parcubacteria group bacterium CG2_30_45_37
AGCCCGATTAAGCCCAGCCCGACGTAACGGCCGATTTTGCCGTTAAACCATTGCGTCACCGGCTGCTGAAAAAAATCTTTTTTTAGCATCGGTATGGTAATCGCGGCCTTAACCGCTTCCCTGGCCGGAAACTCCTCTTTTTCTCCAACCACCAAGATATATTTGCCCTGATTATCCGGGCTGGAAATTTTAACTAAATAATACCCGGGCTCGGCCGGCTTTTTCAGCTCCGGCCCCTTAAAATAATTATCCCCGGCGTATTCTTCAAAATACTTTTTCCACTGCTCCACCGGCAAATCCAGTTGGGCGAAATTTACGGCCCCCTCTCCTAATTCCGGCAAATATTCCACCCCGGCGGTTTTGTCTTTTTGAATCCCAGGCAAATCAGGCACTAAAATTTGCAGATATAAATCACCGGCCTGTTTTAACTCAAGCAAATAATTTGCGCTACTGCCCTTAAGCTCGCCGTAAAAGGCCTGCGACACTTCGGGATTTTTTATCAGCGTTAACCGGCTGTCAGACACGATTCTGGGCTGATGCGCCAGTGCCGGCGTTGCCAGAAAAAATCCTGCCAGCAGGCAAAAAACGAAAATAAAACATAATTCTTTTTTCATATCTACCATTTTACCATTAAAAACCCCCTTGATAAAGGGGGCTAGGGGGATTTTTCCCAAAAAAAAGGAGCGTGAATTTGTCATCCCGCTCCGCACCATGAACTTATTTAATTCTTTCGGCCCTGAAAATCTCTTTTTTCAGGACCATCTTTAGCCTGACGCCATCCTTAATTAATTCTTGTAAAACTTCCTCGGCGTCTTTGTCGTTTCGCCCGCCCACGGCCTTTTCTTTAATTAACCTGAAAAAATGGCTGGGAGGTAAAACCACTATATCTTCTGCTACCGAAACCCTGTTGATGCCAAACTGCTCATCGGCCACCTCTGCCAACTCCGCATTTTCATCGCAGAGATAAGAGATACCTTGGTTATGGTAGCGAAGCGCCTCCCCTGCCCTGGCCTTAGGCGGAAGACCGAATAAAACGGCCAGAATCACGATCGCGACAAAGGTAATGGCTAATACGATAATAATTATCCTCGCGAAAAAAATATTCGCCCTGTTTCTGTTCTTTTCCATTGCCTCCTCCTTTTATAAAAAGACCGGTTAATCTTGTTTTTTTGCTTTCTGGCCGCGCAAATATGCTTCCATAAACCCATCCAGCTCGCCGTCCAAAACGCTCCCGATATCCGAAGTTTCATGTTCAGTCCTATGGTCTTTGACTAGCTGGTACGGCTGCATGACATAAGAGCGAATTTGCTTGCCCCATTCGGCAATTTGGGCCGCGCCGCGCAATTTTTTTTCCTGGCTTAATTTTTTTTCTTCTTCCAGTTTAAATAATTTGGCTTTTAAAATTTTTAAAGCCGTTTCCCGGTTTTGGTGCTGGGAGCGCTGGGTTTGGCAGGCAACAACCAAGCCGGTCGGCAAATGGGTTAAACGCACGGCGGTTTCCACTTTATTGACATTCTGGCCGCCCGCGCCTGACGCGCGAAAAGTGTCAATTTTTATATCCCTGTCTTTAATTTCAATATTTTCGGTTTCCGGCAGTTCCGGAATAACTTCCGCTAAAGCGAATGAAGTATGGCGCATTTTTTCTGCGTCAAACGGCGAAATGCGCACTAAACGGTGCACGCCGGATTCGCTTTTAAAATAACCATAAGCCCAGTTGCCGATTATCCGGTAGCTGGCGTTTTTAATGCCGGCTTCATTGCCCGGGTTGCGGTCAACCAACTCGGCTTGCCAGCCCTTTTTCTCGGCAAAGCGCAAAAACATGCGCTCTAAAATTTGCGCCCAATCCTGCGCGTCCACGCCGCCGGTGCCGGCATGCAAGGAAATTATGGCATTACTTCTATCGTATTTTCCGGAAAATAAAACCTGAAACTCAAGCTGTTTAAAATCATTATTTAAATCATGATATT
>MNZH01000058.1 GCA_001873515.1 Parcubacteria group bacterium CG2_30_45_37
AGTCTATATTGAAACGCAATTAGCCGGGATTGACCCGGAAAAAGTTGACATTTCCATTGAAAACGATGTTTTGATTATCAAGGGAGAAAATGAAAAGAAAAGCGAAGTGGAAGACAAAAATTATTACCGCAAAGAAATCAGGCGCGGCAGTTTCTACCGCAGCGTGCCTTTGCCGTCGCATGTTATCGGCGAGAGAGCTTCGGCCGAAGCGGTTAACGGGACACTGAAAATTTCCGTTCCCAAAGCGCCGGAAGCTAAACCAAAAATGATTAAGATAAAGATGGGGAAGAAGTAAATTTCATCTGTCATTGCGAGGAGCCTGTAATCAGGCGACGAAGCAATCTCCGGTTAAGCGGCACGTACGTGGATTTTAACCCGAGATTGCTTCGCCCCCAAATGCGGGGCTCGCGATGACAATCTCCAACCTGTCATTCCCGCCCCGTTAGGCAACGGGGTAAACTCCGGCGGGAATCCAGAAAAAATTAATTTTAATATTATGAACAATATAAACTGGGCACAATTTAATAAAGGTGTGTTTTTGGTTAATGTTTTAGGAATTGTTTATCATCCGGAAACCAAGATGATCCTGATTGGCCGCAGGGAAAACGACCCTTATTTAAAGGAATTAACTTGGGTATTTCCCGGCGGCCGGCCGGATTATGAAAATGAGCTGGAAGACAGTTTAAAGTTAATCGTTAAAAAGCAGACTGGTTTAGAGATTAAAGTCGCGCAAGCGGTGTTTGCTAAAACTTATCCGGAAAAACGGGAATTCTTGTCGGTTTATTTATTAAGCGCGCCACAAGGCGGAGTGGAAAAGGCCGGCGGAGAATTGAAAGAATTAAAATGGGTGAAACCGACTGAAGTGAAAGATTATTTTACGACATCACTACATCCGAAGTTGCTGGAGTATTTAAAGACGTTGGAATAATTCACTTTTGTCATCCCCGCTTTCCCTCGGCAAGCTCTGGACAGGTCGCGGGAATGACAAAAGAAAGAAAAATAACGAATTGATTTAACCATTGCGAAATGTGCAGGTGATAAAGCAAACTTTAGTTAAGCTCTATGTTCGTGAGATTGCTTCGTCGCTGACACTCCTCGCAATGACAAAATAAAAAAATAATAAATTAATTTACCATTGTGTAGGCATTGCCGGGGATAAAATCCCCCTAACCCCCTTTGTTAAAGGGGGTAGAATAAATCCCCCCAGCCCCCTTTATCAAGGGGGAGCTGCTCAAGGGGGTAAAATTCCTCGCGATGACAGAATAAAATAATATGTCAAAAATTTTAGGAATTGATTTGGGCACTACCAATAGCGCCATGGCAATAATTGAAGGCGGACAGCCGAAGATTATTGAAAACGTGGAAGGCGCGCGCACCACGCCCTCGATTGTGGCGACCACCAAAAATAGTGAACGGCTAGTCGGCATGTCGGCTAAACGGCAGGCCGTGACCAATCCAGCGAACACGATTTTTTCCATTAAGCGCTTAATCGGCAGAAGTTTTGACGACGCCGAAATTCAGCGCGACCTGAAAGTCATGTCGTATAAAATCGTTAAAGCCAACGGCGGGGTAAAAGTTAAAACGGGAGATAAAGAATACTCGCCGCAGGAAGTTTCAGCCATGATATTGGCTAAATTGAAAGCTGACGCTGAAGCCAAAATCGGCGAGAAGATTACCGAGGCCATTATTACCGTGCCGGCTTATTTTAACGATTCGCAGAGGCAGGCCACTAAAGACGCGGGTAAAATCGCCGGCCTGGACGTGAAACGCATTATTAACGAACCCACGGCCGCAGCCTTGGCTTATGGCTTTGAAAAGAAAAAAGGCGAACAGATCGCGGTCTATGATTTGGGCGGCGGCACGTTTGATATTTCCATTTTGGACGTGAGCGCCGACACGGTGGAAGTGAAATCAACCAACGGCGATACGCATTTGGGCGGAGA
The DNA here is from genome assembly GCA_001873515.1 of Parcubacteria group bacterium CG2_30_45_37. Taxonomy (GTDB): domain Bacteria; phylum Patescibacteriota; class Patescibacteriia; order Patescibacteriales; family GWC2-42-12; genus CG2-30-45-37. Next base: position 1,944 of record MNZH01000058.1, read on the forward strand.
TGATTTTGACCAAAGAATAATCGCTTGGATTATTGAGCAATTTAAAAAAAGCGAAGGCGCGGACTTAAGTAAAGACCCGCTGGCTTTGCAACGGATAAAAGAAGCGGCGGAAAAAGCCAAAATTGAGCTTTCCACCGGGCCGGAAACCGAAATCAACCAGCCGTTTATCACGGTTGACCCGACCGGCCGGCCATTGCATCTGGTCATGAAAATCACCAGAGCGAAATTGGAAGAGTTGGTGGGCGATTTAGTGGCCAAAACCATTGAACCGGTTAAAGCGGCTTTGAAAGACGCCGGGATTGCCGTAAAAGACATCGATGAAGTGGTAATGGTCGGGGGGATGACGCGCATGCCCTTAGTCTTAAAAACCGTTAAAGAATTATTCGGCAAAGAGCCGAATTTGACGGTTAATCCTGACGAGGTCGTGGCCTTGGGCGCGGCCGTGCAGGCCGGAGTCTTGCAGGGCGACGTTAAAGACGTTTTGCTGTTAGACGTTACGCCCCTGACCTTAGGCATTGAAACTTTGGGCGGTGTTATGACGCCATTAATTGAAAGGAATACCACCATTCCGACTTCCAAGTCGCAAGTTTTTTCCACCGCGGCCGACGGCCAGACCAGCGTGGAAATTCACGTTTTACAGGGCGAACGGCCAATGGCGCCGGACAATAAAACTTTGGGCCGGTTCATCTTGGACGGCATACCAACGGCGCCGCGCGGCGTGCCGCAAGTTGAAGTCTCTTTTGACATTGACGCCAACGGTATCTTAAACGTTAAAGCCAAAGATAAAGCGACCAATAAAGAACAGAAAATCACCATTACGGCGTCTTCTGGTTTAAGTAAAGAAGAAGTGGAAAAAATGAAAAAAGAGGCTGAACTGCACGCCGAGGAAGACAAGAAAAAACGCGAACAAGTGAAAATAAAAAATCAGGCCGACGCCGCGATTTTCCAAACGGAAAAATTGATTAAAGACGCGGGCGACAAGATAAAAGCTGAAGACAAAAAGGAATTAGAAGAAAAAGTTGAAGCTTTAAAGAAAGTAAAAGACTCGGACAATTTTGACGAGATAAAAAAGAAAATGGAAGAGTTAAGCGCGGTAGCGCAAAAAATCGGCGCGGCGATGTATCAGGCCGCCTCCGCTGACGCTTCGGCGAGCCAAGCAGGTCCTGGCGGCGCGCCGCCAGGTGGTGAACCGAAAAAAGACGAGGGTCCGATTGAAGGCGAGTTCACGGAGAAGAAATAAATGTCCAAAGACTATTACAATATTTTAGGCGTCAGTAAAAGCGCCTCGCCTGATGATATTAAAAAAGCCTTTCGGGAGAAAGCCCATAAATT
>MNZH01000003.1 GCA_001873515.1 Parcubacteria group bacterium CG2_30_45_37
CAGTTGTTTGGCGCCGAGCGACAGAATGGCGCCGCCGGCCGAGTAATTATAGGCCGTGGAACCCTGGGGCGTGGCGATGATGATGCCGTCGCCGTCAAAAATATGTTTAGAAAAAGACTTGGCGCCGCGGATGGCGCCGACGACGCGTTCGTTGCCGCGCGAGGCTTTAACGTAAAAATCGTTAAAAGCGTAAAAACTGGCCGGCCGCCGGCTCCGGCCGCTAAAAAACCTTCCTTTGAGCAGGCGTAGCTTTATTAATTTGCAGGAAGAAAATTTTTTCAAAACACGAGCCAGCTCTTCGGCCGAACCAATTTGATTTAGCAAAAAGCCGCTGGTGCCGCGATTGATGCCGAAAAATGGTTTATGATACTTTCTTAAAAGGCGAATGGCGTGAAGCAAGGCGCCGTCGCCGCCGGCCACGATAAATAAATCGGCTTGCGCCGGACGAACGGCGAGCTCGGCCGCCTGACGCAAATTTTTTTTCTCAAACCACTTTCTAATGTCGGTCGCTCGCCCAGCTTGATTGGTTAGCAAATATATTTTCATTATTTAATTATAGCATTTTTATCAATCGCCAGCAAAATTCGCATTATTTAAAAACGCCGGCGATTTTTTCCCCGCAGTTTTTACACCGGTCGGCCTGGTCAAAGCTGGCGACTTCATAACCAGACCGCTTAATCACTAGCTGGCCGCAATTGGGGCAAACGGTGTCTTCCCGGCCGCTGGACCAAACATTGCCGGCATAAACATATTTAAGCCCGGCTTGCTTACCGATGGCATAAGCTTTTTCGATGGCCCGGGGAGAAGTGTCGGGCAGCTGCTTTAGCTTCCAGGAAATCGCGGCGGAAAAAGCGCTCACGTGCCAAGGCACGAAATCGCCCAGGTCTTTTTTAATAAACTCGGCAATTTGCTTTAACATGATTTCGTCGTCCGCCAGCGTCGGCATGACCAAAGTGGTTATTTCCAGCCAAACGCCGGCCTTAACCAAACGCCGGCAATTTTTTAAAACCGGCTCAAGCGCGGCGCCGCAGTTTGATTTATAAAACTCGCCGGAAAAAGATTTGATGTCAATATTAATCCCGTCAAGGAAAGGCAAAATCGCGTCCAGGGCCGGCTCGGACATAAAGCCGTTAGACACCCAGATATTTTTTAGCCCCTTGGCTTTGGCCAGCTTCATGGTGTCCAGGGCGTATTCCAAAAAAATCGTGGGTTCATTATAAGTATAAGCCAGGCTCCGGCAGCCGCTGGCTAACGCCCGGCTGACAAGTTCCGCCGGCGAAAAATCATTGCCCCAGTTAATCTTATGATATTTTTCCACTTGGCCCTTCAGGCCGGACATCTGCGCGATATCATGGTTCTGGCAGTTGGCGCAAAAAAAATTACAGCCCAAAGTGCCGAAAGAAAAAGCGCTTGAGCCGGGCAAAAAATGAAACAGCGGCTTTTTCTCAATCGGGTCAAGATTAACCGCCGCGGCTCGGCCGTAAACTAACAGGTAAAGTTTGCCGCCTAAATTTTGCCTAACGCCGCAAACGCCAACCCGGCCATCTTTAATCAGGCAAAAGTGAGAGCAGGTTCGGCATTTTAGCGTTTGCTCATCAATTTTTTTATAATTAAGGCATAGCTTCATATAATTTTTAAGAAAATCTCCCGACCAAGAGAGATTTTCTTAAATCGCTTAAATCATTTGCCGGAAAACGGCTACTTGTTCAAAGCCGCCATGGTGAGCGGGCCCAGGTTGCCGGTCCAGAGCGCTGCCGGAAATGTTGGCGCTCACCGCGTTGGTGTTAGAGTTGGAAAAAATGCTGTAATTGCCGCCGGCGCCGCCGGAAGGCGAAAGCCACAGCCAAAACTAAATAAACAGCTAATTTTTTATAAATTTTCATAAATATGTAAAACTGGCTGCCTCTATTATATCACAAAGCCAACTTAAGAAAAATGGCGTTTTGGCCAAAAATTACGGCCACGCAAAAAACAGCCCCAATCTTGAGGCTGTTTTTTAGTTCCTGGCGCTAGGCCTGAATTATTCCGTGGCCATACCGTCAAATTCGGCTTCATTGGCCTGGGCTTCAGCTTTAGTGGCGCGGACGACGCCGTCTTTATGATGCGCCGGCGAATAAATGGTGTAAAGCTTTAAATCCTCGCTTGAGGACAAATTAATGACATTATGCTGGGCGCCGGCCGGCACCACGATAGCCGAGCCGTCGCCGACGTCATATTCATTGCCGTCAATAACGCATTTACCCTGTCCGGTTTCAAAACGGAAAAATTGGTCGTTATCGGCGTGCACTTCCATACCGATTTTTTCCTGGGGCTTTAGCGACATCAGCACCAATTGGCTGTGCTTGCCCGTGTACAGCACTTTACGGAAATTATTGTTTTCCAAAGTGTCTTTTTCAATGTTGGCATTAAAACCTTTCATAAATTTTTTTCCTTGTCATTGCGGGCTTGACCTCGTCATCGCTATGCGAGATCTGGCGTAGCCACGGCAATCCACTTCCTTAATTATTAATTATTGCTTATTAATAAACCTCCCATAAATTTTTCTACCCACATAATATATCAGCCAGATTATTAAACCATAAATTATCAGTGCGGGCAGAACCACGATCAGAAAGGCAATCAGGCCGTCAATGAAATTCTGGCCGCTGGCGATAAGCCGCTTGACTGAAATTTTTATGACTTGCCAGGGCCGCCAATCTTGCGAGGCTGTAGCAATCTCCACGTCTTCGGTTAGATTGGCCGTAATGGTTGACATATCGGTTTGCGAATTTAAATAACGAATTTGCCCCTGGAGCTGTTCAATCTCGCCGCGCACTCTGGCCACTTCGCTGGTTACGGCTAAAATTTCTTCAATTTTTCCCGAACGGTTAAGTAAAGCGACGAAGGAGCTTTCCTCGGCTTGCGTATTTTTAAGCCGCGCTTCCAGGTCAATATACTCCGCGGTAATGTCCTGGGCGTTGGAAGCCTCGGACACAACCTGGGTCGCGACTTTTTTAATTTCAGAAAACGCCGCGTCAAAATTATTATAAGGCACG
>MNZH01000032.1 GCA_001873515.1 Parcubacteria group bacterium CG2_30_45_37
TTAACGGACAAGTCGCCGCGGTTTTCGGCTACGGAGATGAGGTGGCACCGGCCAAAATAGTGGACCAGTTCAAGAAAGACAAAGAAGGCAAACTTGAATTTATCGGCGGAATTCTGGAAAATAAGTTTTTAAGTGGCGCTGAAGTCTCCGCCTTAGCCAAACTGCCGAGTAAGCAAGAATTATACGCCAGAATCGTCGGCTCCATCAACGCGCCGGTCTCGGGCTTGGTTAACGCCTTAGCGGGCAATTTACGCAATCTGGTTTACGCGCTGAACGCCATTAAAGACAAGAAACAAATTTAATTATAAAACTATGGCAGACGAAATTAAAAATGAAGCTTCAACTGAAGAGAAAGAAGTTGTCGTTCCCGACAAGTTCAAGTCTTTGGTTGAAGCCGTGGAAAAAATGTCGGTCTTGGATTTGGCCGAATTGGTTAAAATCCTGGAAAAGAAATTCGGCGTTAGCGCCGTGGCTCCGGCTATGATGATGGCCGCTCCGGCGAACGGCGCGGCCGCCGCTCCGGTTGAAGAGAAAACCAGCTTTAACGTTGAATTATCCGACGTCGGCGCCAACAAAATCGCGGTCATTAAAGCGGTGCGCGAATTGACCGAGATGGGCCTGAAGGACGCCAAGGATTTGGTTGATGGCGCTCCCAAAATGGTGAAAGAGGGCGTGAAAAAAGAAGAGGCCGAAGCCATGGAAAAGAGACTGGAAGAAGCCGGCGCCAAAGTGACCTTAAAGTAAATTATTAAAATAAAAAAGACGCTCTAAAACCAGCGTCTTTTTTATTTGGCGAAGATTATTTATTGGCCGGTAAACTTAAGCTAACCAGCCAAACGGCCGCGTCGTTCAAGAAGTATATTTTTTGTTCGGCTTCATCAATCTGGAAGTCTATTAAATTATTGAATTTATCGTTGGTATACTGGTTAATGAAGTTTCCGGTTTTATCAAAGACCGCCAATCTTTTGGCCGTGGGCTCTAAAACGTAGATATAATTTTGCTTGGCCGTGGCGGAAACTTTGGCGGCTTGGCTGAAGGCTGGTTCAACCGCGGCCAAAGAGAATTCTTCGGCTTGGCCTTTGGCGTATTTTAAAATCTGCCCGTCGGTGTTTAAGAGATAAATACTGCCGTCAATATCCAGGCTGGTGGCGTCGCTTAAATCCGCCCGGCGGTTCAGCCAAGCCGCGCTGGCGCCGACTTTGTCGGCGCTTTTAGTGAAGCGGTAAATTTGTCCGCTACCGCGATCGGCCAGATAGAAGCGATTATTATATTGCTTTAAGTCAATGGCGTTAGCCAAATCGCCCTGATAATCAAAACTCAAGGTTGATACTTTTTCGCTTTTCAGGTCCAGAACCACCAGCCGGCCGCCGTCAAGATAATAAAGGTTGTTATTTTTATCTGTGCTCGGGAATTTAAGCGAGCTGGCATTTTGGCTGTTTAGACTGATGGTGGTTATCAGTTGGCTTTTCAGATCAATGGAGTAGATGGCGCTTTGGGCCGAATCGGCGGCGTAAATTTTCCCCGGTGCCAAGATTAGGCTGGTCGGTTTGGCGTTGGCGTTAAGGTTGGCGAAATTGGCCACCTCTTTCGGTTCTGCTATGATAACGCGGCTGATCTTGTCCCGCTGCACCTGGTTTTTGGCCGCGATAACATTATATTGGTCAATTTGGGCCTGGTTTTTCCGCGGCAGCTGGCCCGAGAGAATTTTAACCTCATCAAGCAATTTTTTGGCGCCGTCTTCGTTATTATACAGAAAGCTGGCGTCAATTTGATTTTGCTTTTGTTCAATCAGGGTGATTAAGTTGCTCGCGGCCAGTTCTTTTTCCAGTTGTTTATTTTTCACGGCCTGCCAGCCCAGGTTGGCGCTGAATAACAACAGGCAGGCGATAAAGGCGGAAAATAAAATTTTATTCAATCGGCCCAGGTTTTTGTACCAGCTAAAAAAGCTGATTAACGCCAGTCTGGCCTTAAGATAGGCGTTTTTAACGGCGGCTGTTAAATTATTAAAAAAATCCGCCATGGCCCGCTTATCGGTGATAATTTTAAAAAGGAAAATTATCAGGCCGATTAAACCGGAGCCGGCGCTTTTAAGGAAAACAAATATTCTGGCCGGCGAGAGCCAGCCGGGTTTCTTTTTGGCGAAAATTTTGTCTTTCAAAGCAAAAGTCGTGGGGCCGGGCTTAGCGGCCGGCCGGAAGCTAAAGCGGTCGGTTAACTGGTTAAACCAAGCCAGCCATTTTTTGGCGCTCACCAGCCCGGCGGGGGTCAACAATTTTTCGGTCTTTTCTTCGGTCACTAGAAGATTTTCAATTGAGGCGTTGGTGGAAGCGGCCACCGGCTCCTTGATTTTTACTTCAGCCATTTCCAGGCCGGCGGTGTTTTTAATGATAATGCCCAAAAAGGGCACGTAAAGGTTGATTTTACTCAGAGTGTTTTTAATTTGTTCGGCGGCGCTGGCCGGGGGCAGAGTGGTGATAATGCCGATGATTTGCTTGGCCGAAAGGTACTCGGCGAAAGTTTCATTGGTAAACAGGAAATAACCCGAGCGCGGCAAAGCGCCGCTCACCACGTTGGAAAAAAGCTTTGTCAGATTGGCGCCTCGCTTGGCCTCGCCGCCGGTTTGCTCCGAGATATCGGCCAGCTTGTATTTGGCGGTTTCTTCGGCCTTGCTTTTATAGATTAACAGCGCTTTGTTTTTTCCCAAACTGGCGAAGTGCAAGCCGTCATTATAAATTACGCCGATGGTAATATTTAATAGGCCGGGGTTAAGCCTGATTTTTTCGCTTTGCAGGAATTCCGCCAATTTTTTATTGGTTTTAGCCAGGGCCGATTCAAAAATATGCTCAATTCTAATGGATTTCAGCCGTTCCCTTAAAATCATTTTTTCGCTCAGATAGTAATTATGGTTGACGGTATTAATCAGGAAATTGATAATTTTTAGATTTTCCGCTTTGGCGGAATCAATTTGGATTAAGGCGAACAGTTTTCCGGCCAGCGCCTCTTTATTGGCGTCCGGCTGGGCCACGAAGATTTCCAGCGTGGCCGGGCTTCTTTGCGGCGGCGTCAGAATAAATTGGGCGATTTTATAATTCATAATCGGTTTTGACTTAATGCTAGGTTTATTATACAATAAAGCCAGAAATAAGTTAAGCTAATTTTTTAAAACATGCTGGAAAAATTGTTCGGTTCAAAAGCCCGGGTAAAGATTTTAAAGCTGTTTTTGCTTCATCCGCAGGATAAATTTTATATCCGGCAGCTGGCGCGCGATTTAAAGCTGCAATTAAATTCGGTGCGGCGCGAGCTGGAAAATTTGGAAAATTTCGGCATTTTAACCTCGGATTTTAAAAGCGAAGCGACCGAGGCGGGGAACCAGCCGACGGCCGGCGGGCAGGAGAAAAAATATTATCGCGCCAATCCGGATTTTGTTCTGTTTGACGAGATTAAGGCGCTAATCGTTAAGGCGCAGATTTTATACGAAAAAGATTTCGTACGCAAACTCAAGAGCATGGGCAAAATAAAATTATTGATTCTGACCGGCATTTTCGCCAATAACCCCAGCACTTTGATAGACATCCTGTTAGTGGGCCGGGTCAATAAAGCCAAGCTGGTCAAGTTAATCAACGAGCTGGAAGTCGAGCTGGGGCGGGAGATAAATTTTACCCTATTTGACCCGCAAGAATTCAAGTACCGCCGCGACATTACGGATATATTTTTGTACGGCATTTTGGAAGGCCGGAAATTGGTGGTGATTGATGAAGTGGGGTTGAGTTAAGAGAATTATTCGGTTATTTTTTTTATAAATCCTCTTAGCTGGGGGATTTTTATTTTTCCTGTTAGTAAGATTTTAAAAGTGAACATATTTTGCTTTAAAAGTGAACATTATTTAAATCGCTGATTTTAAGTCTTTGCGCGCCCAAGTATTTATCTTGATGCCAGAATCTAACTTCCATAACTCCGGTTTTGTGGTCCGGGTAGATTTTTAAATCAATGGTTTGCCCCGGCAAGGCATTGGTTAGACTAAATACTTTTTTATGGAATTTAATTTGCCGGTAGCCGTCAACGATTCTTTCTTCCCGCAGGCAGAAAATATCTTTAGTCGATTGAAACGGCGGCTCCAATTTGAATTCCCTGAACAGCGATTGTTTTTCCCTGATTGCCCGGTCAAATCTGACAGCCGGAATTTCTTTAGTGGTTGAATGAACCTGTTGGTAATTATACCGGTTTATCTCGCTTTTTAAAACTTCTCTGGCCTGGCTGATTTTCTTGATGCCTTCCCTGACGCAGGTTCTGACCAAATGATCCTGTAGCCATTGATAGGGCCGCTCAATCTTGCCTTTGGCCTGGGGCGACAGGGCGTAAACTATTTCAATTTTTAAATCTTTCATCACCCGCTTCCACTGCGGATCGGCGTCATCGGTGAATTTAGAATAGTTAACCCAATAACTTTTAATGTCCCGGTCTTTTACATATCTGAAAATACTGTGCTGATCAACGTAATATGAGAAAGGCATTCCGTAATGCAAAATTACTTCTTGAGCCGCTAAAATATGCTTAAAACTGGTTTCTTCCTCCCATAAATCGCCATACAATATTTTTCGGGAAAAATCATCTAAACTGGTAATCAGCTGCCATTTGACCCCGGCGTCCGGCGCGAACAGATGGTGCGAGCTGTCGTGCTGGATTAGTTCGCCGGCGTAATGGGACAGAATCTGCCGGTCATGGATTTTTTTTGGCGGTTTGCCCAGATAGTAGTTATTGGCTTTAGCCCGATCGATGATTGTATCCAGGGAAACTTTCTGGCTGTATTTATCTTTCAGCAAGTTTTTAATGTAGCTGTAATTATATCTCTTGGTCGGGACGTCCTGTTTATCGATAATATTGATTTTTTCAAATTTCAATTCGGCTAATATGTTCTTTTCAATCTCGGAACTGATTTTCCTGGTGGGACTTTGCCGCGCGTAATCAATGCTGAAATTAGCCCGGTCAGATTCGTAGGCGGCTGATAACTGGTAGAATCTGGTTCGGCCTACGCCTAATTTGGCGATGGCCGCGCCGGCTTTAATCTCCCCGATTAGATATTTGTTTAGAATGAACTTGACCTGTTCGCCGGATAATCGGTTGTGCAATTGTTGTTTAGCCATAATGATTTTGGATTAATTCATTAATCCAAAATCTTAGCCTAAAAACCTATTTAAAAACAGCTAATATATTTTGTTCACTTTTAAAACCGAAAATCGCGCAAAATTGTTCACTTTTAAAACCGAAATGACACTTGCTTGGCCAGGCTTGACAATTTCGCTAATCTAGACTATGCTTATTTATGTAAGAATTA
>MNZH01000061.1 GCA_001873515.1 Parcubacteria group bacterium CG2_30_45_37
TTATAGTTTTATGCCAGAATTTTTAGTTTTAATTTTCGTCTTTAGCTTCGGCTTAATTATCGGCTCATTTTTGAACTGCCTGGTTTGGCGCCTCCGGACGGGCGAAAGCCTGCTTGGTCGGTCTTATTGCCTTAAATGCAAAAAACAGATCGCTTGGTACGATAATCTGCCGGTTTTGAGTTTTGTTTTGCTTAAGGGGAAGTGTCGGCAGTGCGGTCAGAGCATATCGTGGCAATATCCCGCCGTAGAACTGGTAACGGGCATCTTGTTTATGGCGGCTTATTATTTGAATTATGAATTACGAATTATGAATTATGGTTCCGTTATTCATGATTCATTATTCATTACTCAATTATTTCGTGATTGGTTTTTAATTTCTGCGATGATGGTAATTTTCATCTATGATTTGCGCTGGTATTTGATTTTAGACATCGTCACTTTGCCGGCCTGCTTGGTGGTTTTAATTTTAAATTTAGCGCTGGGTTTTAGTTTGTGGAATTTATTGGTTTCTGGTATAATAGGAAGTGGTTTCTTTCTCCTTCAATTTTTAATTTCCGGGGGTAAATGGATCGGCGGCGGCGATATTAGACTGGGCCTGCTGATGGGGCTGGCCTTGGGTTGGCCGGGCGTGATTGCCGCCATAATTATTTCTTATTTCTTGGGCTCGCTCGTCGGCCTGGGATTAATCGCGGCCGGTAAAAAGCGCTGGGGCTCGGAAATTCCGCTGGGTGTCTTCCTGGCCGCTGGCACGATTATTGATTTATTTTGGCAAGAGCGGATTTTAGATTGGTATTGGAATTTATTTTTATAAAACTACTATATGCGCGATTTTTTTAGAAAAAAAACCTGGGCAATTACGGCGTTAATGTTTATCCTAGCCGTCAGTTTAAGCTTGGCCATTGTTTATTTTGAATTTAGTTCGGGCGGCGGTGGCATAAAAACCACCAGCGCCAGCGCCAGCGATAACGTGAGCGGCTGGGCCTGGAATGCCAACAGCGGTTGGATTAGCTTTAATTGTACTAACGACAGCCCGGCTTGTGGCAGCAGTAATTACGGCGTGAGCATTGATTTGGACACCGGTGATTTCAGCGGTTATGCCCGGAGCGCCAACGTAGGCTGGATAAGTTTTAATCGCGGCGATACCGGCGACCCGCCGGGCCAGCCCTATAAAAACGGCTCAATTTTGGCCAATTATAATTTTACTACCGGCGAAGTAAGCGGCTGGGCCAAAATTTTATCCATGGGAGACGATGGCTGGGTCAAACTAAGGAAGTTCCCTGCGGATGGCGGTTCTGATTATGGCGTGTCAATCAATCCGGCCAACGGGGACGCGAGCGGCTGGGCCTGGAATGCCAACGACGGCGGCTCGGGCATCGGCTGGGTGAGTTTTAACTGCTCTAACGACGACTCCTGCGGCGTTTCGCCTTATAAAGTAATCGCCGACATTAACCGCCCGCCTCGAGTCGCGGATTTAACCGCGCCGAACTGGAGTTTTTCCGAAGCCGGCCAATACGGCGCGCTGAACGCCAAATTAGGTTGGACCTTTAATGACTCGGACGCGGACGCCAGCGAATCGGCTTATCAGATAATCGTCAATACGGTTAATAACATCAATAATCCGGTTCTTGATTCAGGCAAGTGTCTTGGCTACAACAACCCCAGCGCCAACTGCAAAATTGACGCTGGCGTGGGCCTGTTCCCGCTGAGTTCGGCCATGACGCTGAACTATAACACCGCCTACTATTGGTGGGTTAAGGTTTGGGACAACCATGATGCCGTCTCCGAGCTAACGCAGTACAATACGGCTTCTGATTATCCGGCCGAGGCGGACGATGGCGCGGCCAAGACTTTTACCACTTATCGGCACGAAATGCCGGATGCTGATTTTACCTTTTTCCCAACCGCCCCTAGCCTAGACGAAGAGGTTAAATTTTATGACAATAGCAAGGTTTATTTAGACGGCGCGCCCAGTACGCCGGTAGTTTGCGCCAGCGCGATTTGCGCCTGGTCTTGGAGCGCCACCGGCGCGCAGTTTAAGGATAGCGACACTTCAACCTCCACGCCGACCATTACCTTCACCTCGGCCGGAAATTCAACCGTTACTTTAACCGTGACCGATAATCAAGGCTATCAAAATTCCAAGTCGCAGGTAATTAATATTAACGCCAGCCTGCCGAAGTGGAAAGAGGTTAAGCCGGAATGATAAAATAATAACCCCTTTAACAAAGGGGTCGCCCGTAAGGGCGGGGGATTTTTAAGATGACAAATGCAAATCCCCCTAACCCCCTTTGTTAAAGGGGGCAAATAATATTAGCGTGGCTAACGCCGCGCTAATTTAAAATCACCATGTTAATTCTTAAGAAAAATTCTTCCAAAGGTTTCACTTTAATAGAATTATTGGTTAGCATTCTAATTATTACAACCATGACCGGCCTGTTTTTGGTTAATTACCATAATACCAACAAGCGTTCGGAGCTCAATATAGAAAAACAGAAATTAGCTTCAAATATAAGATTGGCGCAAAATTATAGTCTTGGTTCAAAAACTTACAATGGCACCAACGTCCCGACCGGTGGCTGGGGCGTTCATTTTACCATGACCGACTCTGGTAAATATATAATTTTTGCCGATATAGACGGCGACCAGGCCTACGACTTAAACGAAGCCATGGAAACTAAAACTTTGCCCAGCGGGGTAACCATCAATTCTTTAAGTCCGGCCGGCGCCGTTGATATTATTTTTCTGCCGCCTAATCCGACCGTCTATATTAACGGTTTAGTAAGCGCCGACGCTCAAATTCAGCTTAAAGAAAATATTAATAATTCAACGGCCGTAGTCACGGTTAATTTTTTCGGCCTGATTGACGCCGACTAACCATGAAAATAAAAATTTTCAACAACCAAGGCATCAGCATTCTGGAAGTCATCGTGGCGATTTTAATCATCACTATCGGCATGATTGGCGTAATGTCTTTGGTGATTCAAAACGTTGAAGCCCAGTATATTAATAAAAATATTTTAATCGCTTCCGGTTTGGCGCAGGAAGGCTTAGAGTTGGCGAGAAATACAAGAGACTTAAATTGGCTGACCGCGGGCAATGCCTGGAATCAGGATATTGTTGGCGACGGCACTTACGCCATCGATTACCGCGGGCGCTCGAGCATCAATCTATCGGTTAACACCATTAATGATGCTGGGGCTAGACTATACGTTAACAGCAGTAATTTATATACTCATTTAAGCGTTGGCGGTACCGCCACGAATTTCTACCGCCTAATCAGCGTGGCTGACCATACCAGCTACCTTGACGTCAGCTGCACCATTCGTTGGAAAGAGGGCAGTCAAAATCATGATTATACCGCGGAAACTTATCTATATGATTGGCGTTAAATTATTAAGAAAAATAAAAAATAATCGGGGCGTAAGCTTATTGGAGTTGGTGGTAGCGATATCGATTTTTTCTTTTTTAATGCTGTCTTCCGTCCAGATTTTTAAAATGGTGGTAGATGGGCAAAGGAACGCCGTTAGCGCCCAGAATGTGCAGGAAAACATCAGATATGCCATGGAAAAAATAAGCAAAGAGATCAGAATGGCGCAAGCCAGCGACGCCGCCTGCGAACCCACGGCGGTTTATAAAGTTTTTAACACTACGACTGGCTCGAGCGCCCTGCATTTTAAAAATCAAGACGGCCAGTGCCTGACTTATTATCTAGAAGACAACCGGCTTAAACTAATCGTGGCTAACGGCCTGGAAGTGATTGCCGATGGTTTTGTTACTCCGGCGAAAATTGAGATTAGCAATTTAAAATTTTTTGTGGCGGATGATTTAATCGGCGCTTTCCATAGCCGGCAGCCCTACGTTACCATGTCTTTGGACATCAAGGCGGTCGGGCTGGCCATACACCAGCAGGCAATGAAAATGCAGATGTCCGTTTCCTCAAGATATTATGAATAAAAAAATTAAAAATCAGAAAGGCGTGATTCTGCTTTTGACTTTATTGGTTTTAAGCGGCATTTTAGTGGTGACTTTGGGCGCGGCCGATATTGTTATGTCCGGCCTGAAGATGAACCGGCTGACCGGCTATTCCAGTATTGCTTTTTTTGCCGCCGAAGCCGGTTTAGAGCGAGCTTTATGGGAAGCCAGGTATAATCATTATAGTTATCCCAACCTGGACGCGTCTAACGTGTTTAGTTCAAGCGATATCGGCAACAGCAGCTCATACCAGATAAATTATGCTTCTTCCACTCCTTTTGTTACGTTCACTTCAATCGGCGGATACAGAGGAGTAAAACGGTCGGTGGCCAGCACTTATAAAACGCGGTAAAATTATGGATAAACGAGAAGTTAAAAAACGTTTAGTTAAACTGCGTAGCGAAATTGAAAAATACCGCTATGCTTACCATGTTTTGGATAAATCTTTAATTTCCGACGCGGCCCTAGACAGCCTGAAAAATGAACTGGAAAAATTAGAAAGAGAGTATCCGGAACTAATTACGCCGGATTCGCCCACCCAAAGAGTGGCCGGGGAACCGTTGGCTA
>MNZH01000059.1 GCA_001873515.1 Parcubacteria group bacterium CG2_30_45_37
TGATTTATCGCACGGACATCGGCGCCAGCTGGGCGGTGGACTCGGACCGGTTGCATACTTGGGGGTATTTAAGATAAATATATGGGTTTGGAAAATTTTGAAAAACAAGTTTTTAAAGAAAATGACGAATGTCCGGAGATGGCAGAGGAAAGACTGGCCAACGCTAAGAAGGTATTCGACGGTTTTATCGGTTTAAAGTCAGGGGAAAAAGTGCTGTTTATCGTGGACAATAGCGATTTTAACACAGACCGCCAGTTGATTGGTGATTTGAAGAAAAGCTTGGGCAAACAGGGAATTGAGTGCAGTGAATTTTTAGCCGACGACAAAACCACCAAACAGAAAGATTTGTTTAATGCCGTTAAGGGTTACGAGGTAATTTGGTGCTCTTGGGGTATGGATGAAACCAGAATTAATTTTGACAAATTCACGGACAGACTTGAGAAGTTAGGCAGCCGTATGGCTTTTTGCCCGGGCGCCAGAGTAGAAAGTTTAAATAATGACGGTGCTTTGAGTGAAGATAAAATAGAACTGAAGTATCGCTTAGGTAAAATGGAAGCTCGCCTGAAAGACGCGGCCGGGTTTCATATCAGAAGTTCTTATGGCACTAATCTGATGGTTCCGCTGAAAAAAGAACAACGTCGTTGGTATAAAGATAGTGGAGAGATTAAACCGGGCGGTTGGGATAATCTGCCTGGCGGAGAGATATTTACTACACCAGATGAAGAAAAAATAAATGGCGTTTTGATTTTACCGGTATTGGAGGATAACATCAGTGAGGACCAGGGCGTTGATGAATTTGTTAGGTTGACTATACGCAACGGCAAAATTGCCACTATCGACGGTGGTGAGTCAGCGGAAAAATTAAGGAAGTATTTAGAGGAGAATTCAAAACTTGAAGATAATCCTTTGAGCGTATTGCAATGTTCGGAAATTGCTTTTGGTGCTAATGCCAAGGCCCGTAGCGTTGTTACTAATCCAGAAGGGCATTATACTGACGTTGCTAATCCCACAGTTGAGACGGAAAAGCGTCTGGGCACCATGCATTTGGCTTTCGGCGATTCTCGGCACGGCGAAGAAGGGACTGAAGGTTATAACGAATCAGAAATCCACCTGGATTTCGTCCTGCCGAGGAACGGTTTGACGGTTAAGGCTTTTTACAGCCGAGAAGATTTTAAAAATGGCAGGAATGGTGAGCGGCTGATTGATGAAGGCAGGTGGAGATTCGTGGAATAAAGAAAAATAAATAACATGGATGAGCAAATACAATTTAATAAACCAGAAAAAAAGGAATTATTTAAAGTCGAGGAGATTTTTAAAGTTGACGAAGAGACGTTAAAACAAATTTTTCAACTGGAAAAAGATTGCTTTCCCGAACAAATGCAATCAGACGACAAGGAGCTTAGAGAGTTAATCGAGGATCCGGAGTTGATAAAATATATTGTTCGCGATGCAAACGATAGAATCTTTTCTTACTTGGTGGCTGTCCCTATGGTTAAAGAGTATGAGTGGTTAAAAGATTATGACAAAGAATTTTCGCCGGACGAGAAATCATTGTATCTTGAATCAATCGCTATCAGGCCTGATATCAAGCCGGAAAAAGTATTGCCGGACTTTCTCGGAGCCTTGTTTAAAAAAGCAAAGAATGAAAAATTTAATAAACTGGTCATGCACGCCAGAGTTAATAATGAATTTAGTAAAAAGCTGCAAGAATTTTATGCGGCTAAATTTTTTAGGCGTTTAGAAAATTGGCATGGTTTTGGCGAGCCGTTTGATTATTTGGAAATAGATTTAGGGCAAAATAAATAAAAAGTTCCGCTGACCAAAACTAGCGGAATTTTTTAGTTTGACCAAACTGCAAAAAATTAGTAGGATATTATAGTGGGGACAGGGCATGGCTCTGTCTATATTGATTTGTATAATTGCACATTTTAAATTTTATTGTTATAATTATATTATGAGAAGTAAAATATTAATTCCAAAAAATGAGTTAAACAGGCTTTATTATAAAGAAAAAAAATCAAAATATAAAATCGGTAAAATTTATAATTGTAGCTTTAAAACTGTATTAAACCGTATGAGAGAATTTGGCATGAAGCCGTTGTCGCGGTCAATTATTCAAAGCAAGTATAGGAAAAATAATTTTTCAGGCGATAAAATAGAGAAAGCATATTTATTGGGCTTTAGATTGGGTGATTTAAATGTTTACAAAACCACCGATAGTTCAGAAGTAATTGTGGTTAGATGCCATACCACCAGAAAAGAGCAGATTGAATTGATTAGATTTCTTTTTGAAAAGTATGGGAAAGTAACTTATAAAATTAATAATAATGATAAATCGTATTATATTAATTGTTTTTTAAATAATAGTTTTATTTTTTTATTGCCAAATATTGATAAGGTGGAAAACTGGATAAATAGGAATGAAAAATATTCTTTTTCTTTTGCCGCCGGATATATCGACGCTGAAGCAAATATTGGAGTATATGACGGCAGAGCTAGATTCAAAGTAGACAGTTATGATAAAAATATAATTTTTTGGCTTTATGGGCTTTTTGTTAAAAATAAAATAATTTGCCCCAGGCCGTTAAAAATTGGACAAAAAAATGAGATTTATGACAAAAAGTCGGGTTATAAATATAATAAAAATTTATGGAGGGTAAGAGTGAGTAATGCCCAATCTTTGGAAAAATTATTTAAAAACATAGCGCTATATTTAAAACACAAAAAAAGAGTTAATGATTTTAATAAATGTTTAAAAAATTTAAATGATAGAAGAAATAAATAAAATAAGGAATTTTGCCATATTGGCCCACATTGACCATGGCAAATCAACCTTGGCTGACCGCATGCTGGAAATTACCGGCACGATTGAAAAGCGAAAAATGAAGGAGCAAGTTTTGGACCGGATGGATTTGGAAAGAGAGCGGGGGATTACCATTAAACTTCAACCAGTAACCATGGAATATGATGGTTATATTTTAAATTTAATAGATACGCCGGGCCATGTTGATTTTACTTATGAAGTTTCGCGCAGTCTGGCCGCGGTTGAGGGCGCGGTTTTATTGGTGGACGCGACCCAAGGCATCCAGGCGCAGACTTTAGCCAATTTATATTTGGCTTTGGCGCAGAATTTAACCATCATCCCGGTGATAAATAAAATTGATTTGCCGGCCGCTAACGTGGAAAAAACTAAAAAAGAAATCGTCCAGCTGTTAGGCTGTAAGCCGGAAGAAATAATTTTAGCTTCAGGCAAAACCGGCCAGGGGGTTGGCGAAGTGTTGCAAGCGGTAATCGCGCAAGTGCCGGCGCCGACCTCACCCCAACCCCCTCCTTCGCAAGGAGAGGGGACGCCGCTCAGCGCTTTAATTTTTGATTCTACTTTTGATGAATACCGCGGCGTGGTGGCGTATGTCAGGATTTTTGACGGGCAAGTTAAAAAAGGCGATAAAATAATATTACTGGCCACCAAAGCTAAAAGCGAAGTTTTGGACGTGGGCGTTTTTAAGCCTGAATATAAATCAACTAGTGAATTAAAAGCCGGAGAAATCGGCTATATCGTCACTGGTTTTAAAGATTTGAGCGAATGCCGGGTGGGCGACACGGTGGCTTCGGCGAATGCTGCTGGCGTGGAACCTTTAAAAGGTTATGACGAGGTTAAACCCATGGTTTTTGCCGGAATTTTTCCGCGCGAGGGCAATGAATTTGCCGAACTGCGCGAAGCTGTCGCCAAATTAAAATTAAATGACGCGGCTTTAGTATACGAGCCGGAGCATTCCGAAGCTTTGGGTTTTGGTTTTAGATGCGGTTTTTTGGGGCTTTTACACCTGGAGATTTTTCAAGAACGTTTAAGGCGGGAATACAATTTGAATTTAACCGTGACTATTCCCAGCGTAGCTTACAAAGTTTTTAAAAAAAACGGCGAAGAGTTGATTATCCGCAGTCCGCAGAAACTGCCTGACCCGACCGAGATGGAAAAAATTGAAGAACCTTGGGTGAGCCTGGATATTATCGCGCCCAAAGAATATATCGGGGCGATTTTAAATTTAGTCCAGGAAAAAAGAGGGATTTATAAAAATACCGAATACATTGACGAAACCAGAGTGGTCTTGCATTACCAGATTCCTTTGGCCGCGATTTTAACCGATTTTTATGATAAAATAAAAAGTGTGAGCTCGGGCTACGCCTCCATTAATTATGAATTCAGCGGTTACCGGCCGGCCGACGTGGTTAAAATGGAAATTTTAGTGGCCGAAGAAGCGGTCGAAGCCTTGGCCATGATCGTTTATCGCGATGAAGCTTTTAAGCGCGGCAAAGAAGTGGCCGCTACTTTAAAAGAGACTTTACCCAAGCAGATGTTCGTGGTTAAGCTGCAGGCGGCGGTGGGCGGGAAAATTATCGCGGCCGAAAGGCTTTCGGCCATGAGAAAAGATGTGACCGCCAAATTATACGGCGGCGATGTCTCGCGCAAGCGCAAATTATTAGCCAAACAGAAAAAAGGCAAGAAGAAAATGGAGGCGCGCGGCAAGGGCCGGGTGGAGATTCCTTCCGACACTTTCGTAAAATTATTAAAGAGATAAAAATACCTATAAATTAAATCAAGTGTTTAGATATTAGCGGATGTTTCAGTGGTTCATTACATTGATATCATATCAGCGCATCAGTCAAACAGCGGTAGGACACTAAAGTTTCCTATCGTAACGATTTGCAATCAGTTACCTATACGAGCTCTATCAAAAGTAGGCTCAAATAGTGCTAATGCGATAAGGATCTCTGAATTATGAAAGCGGCCTCAAATTATGAACGGGCCATATTTTTAAGC
>MNZH01000021.1 GCA_001873515.1 Parcubacteria group bacterium CG2_30_45_37
TTTGCCATAGCCAAATTGCCGCAGATTGAAGGCAATCCGCCGATAAATTTCGCCAATTACTGGGTGGAAACCGTTTCCAATAAAAGCCAATTCCCGGCCGAGGCCTGGGATTTCATCCAATTCGCCGCCAAGGCCGAACAGGTCAAAACCTACCTTGATAAAGTTAAAAAACCCACGGCTTTGCGCGCCTTAGTCAACGAGCAGCTTGACGATTTGGATGTCGGGGTTTTCGCCAATCAGGTGCTAACGGCCAAAAGTTGGTACCGAGGCGCGGATTCAGCCGCCATGGAAAAAATCTTTGCCCAGATGATAGATAACGCCGTTTTAACCCCTGACCAAATTGATAAAATAATTAACCTGGCGGCCAATCAAGTTGGCCAAACGGTGGACGCCAGCAGTCAATAATATTTATTATTGTCATTGCGAGGAGCGACAGCGACGAAGCAATCTCACGGACATATAACTTTATAAAAGTTAGCGGCTATAGTTAAAACACGTCATTCGCGAGATTGCTTCGCTCCCTGCGGTCGCTCGCAATGACAGAAAAAAATAAATGTTAAAAATATTTAAATTTTCAATTATACTTCTGCTGGTTTTTAATATTTTTTCTATTGCCATTTTAACGGTCAGCGCGGAAGGGCTTTTGCCAGAGCGAACCGGCCCAGAATGCCCTGACAAATCGTCAAATTGCGGCAACTACACGCTTAATGATATGGCTCGCACGGCTATAACAATTTCCGAATTTATTCTCGGCATCGTCGGCTCTTTAGCTTTACTCGCTTTCGTGGCCGGCGGACTGATGTGGATGCTGTCGGCCGGCAATCCAGAATGGGTGACCCGCGGCAAACAGACAATCCTCGGCGCGGTCATCGGCTTGGTAATAGTTTTCACCAGTTATATGATAATTCAGCTGGTCTATACCGCCCTGGACATAAAAAAAGCCGAGGGCGGCAAGTGGTCAACCTCAAATTGGTTTAATAGTCCATGAAATTTTTTAAATCCAATAAAATCTACCTGGACCACGAAACCGTGGCCGAACAACTAAGAAGCGCTCGGCAGACCAAAAATCTTAAGCTGGAGGCGGTGGCTAAAAAAATAAACATCAACCTTAAATATCTGGAACTTTTGGAAAAAGGCGAACTTAGCCAGCTGCCCCGCGGAGTCTACGGAAAAAATTTCTTGCGCGAATACGCGCTTTTTTTGGGGCTGGACTATAAAAAATTAGCCGAAGACTTTGAGGAGGAAATCAATCTGGCCGAACCCAAAAGGCAAAAAGAATTATTTTCCAAGCAGGTTATAAAAAAACGCTACCTTTTAGCCATGCCGAAAATTGTCAAGAATATTTTGATTTTTTTGATTGTCGCCGTTTGTTTCGTTTATCTCGGCTACCGCGTTAATAAAATAATTTCGCCGCCCTTATTAATTATAGACAGCCCCGCGGCTAATTTAACTACCGATCAAACCTCTTTACTCGTAACCGGCCGCACCGAAGCCGAGGCTAGCTTGATAATTAACGGCCAAACCGTCTTAACCGATAAAAACGGCGGTTTTTCCCAAACTATCAGCCTCAAAAATGGCATTAACATCATCACCATAACCGCCAATAAAAAAAATAGCCGCGATAATACGGTGATTAGACAGGTCTTAGTTAAAGAATAATCTCTTAATTGCCAACATATTCAAAATAGTCTATTATATAGATATAAGGGGGATTACAAATTATTGTAAACCTCTTTTAATTTATTAAATTAATTACTAATATGGACAATAAAATCAAGGCCGACAAAGATAAGAGCGAATCTGACGAAAAAATGCTGGCGGCTCAGTCGGCGGTGGAGCAGATTAAAACCAGGTTCGGCGACGGCGCCATCATGAAATTCGGCGAAACCGTCAAGGCTGACGTTGACGCCGTTCCCACCGGCTGCCTGTCTTTGGACATCGCCCTAGGCATCAACGGCGTGCCGCGCGGCCGCGTTATTGAAATCTTCGGCCCGGAAGCCTCGGGCAAAACCACCCTGGCCCAGCATGTCATCAGTGAGGTGCAAAAATTGGGCGGCATCGCGGCTTTTATTGACGCCGAACACGCCCTGGACCCGGAATACGCTTCCCGCATCGGCATCAACATCAAAGAATTATTGATCAGCCAGCCGGACACGGGCGAACAGGCTTTGGAAATCTTGGAAACTTTGGTGCGCTCCAACGCAGTTGACGTAGTGGTGGTTGACTCGGTGGCGGCGCTGGTGCCGCAAAAAGAAATTGAAGGCGACATGGGCGATTCGCATATGGGCCTGCAGGCTAGATTGATGAGCCAGGCTCTGCGCAAACTCACCGGCATCATTTCCAAAACCAAAACCGTGGTGATTTTCATTAACCAAATCCGCATGAAAATCGGCGTCTTTTTCGGCAATCCGGAAACCACCACCGGCGGCACGGCTTTAAAATTTTATTCCTCGGTCAGGATTGAAGTGAGAAGAGCGGCGCAAATCAAGCAAGGCGATAAAATTATCGGCAACCGCGTTAAATGTAAAGTGGTGAAAAACAAAGTGGCCGCGCCGTTCCGCGCCTGCGAATTTGACATCATGTATAATGAAGGCATTTCCATCTCCGGCGACCTTTTAGATACCGGCGTGATTAATAATGTGGTCAGTAAGTCAGGCAATTCTTACAGCTACGGCGAGATTAAGCTGGGCGTGGGCCGGGAAAACGCCAAACGCTTTTTGCGCGCCGACAAAAAATTAATGAAAGAAATCAGAAAGCGAGTCTTAAGTGAAGTTAAAGCGCGCGAAGTTGAAGCTTGAATTATAAATAAAAAACAGTCAGTCCAGGGCTGACTGTTTTTTATTATTCAAATTATTTACGCTCGCCCCACATATTCGCCCGTATCCGTATTGACTATCACGGCTTCGCCTTCATTAATAAACATCGGAACATTCAGCGGCGCGCCGGTTTCCAGCTCAACGGTTTTAGTGACGTTGCCGGCCGAGTTGCCTTTAACCCCGGGCGGAGCGCTGGTAACCTTTAGAGCAATCTTAATGGGCAGTTTCAGCGCCGCCGGCCGGCCCTGAAAATATAAAATATCAACATCAGTGCCTTCAATTAAATATTTTAGTTTATCGCCGATTTGCTCCAGGGGCAGGCTGAATTGCTCGTAAGTTTCATTATTCATGAAAATAGCTTCGACGTCAGTCTTGTACAAATAATTGGCCTGGCCGGTGTCGGTGGCCGCTGCTTCAACCTTCTCGTTGCCCTGAAAAGTGCGCTCCAAAATATTGCCGTTAAGCAAATTTCTCAATTTGGTTTTTAAAACCGCGCCGCCGCGCCCCATCTTATGATGGTCGGCTTTAATCACGATATAAGGCTCGTTATTAATTTGTAATAAAGCGCCGCTTTTAATTTCGCTTAGGCTTAGCATGTTTTTATTTTCTTATTTATGGGTTAACAAACGGTAAAATCGCCATCACCCGCGCGCGCTTGATGGCCGTGGCCAATTGGCGCTGATGCCTTGAGCAGGTACCGGTTCTTTTTTTGGGTAAAATTTTGCCGTAATAATTGATGAAGCGGCGCAACAAATTAACGTCTTTATAGTCAATTTCCCTGACGTTATTAAGGCAAAAAAAACACTGCTTTCCCTTTCTAATGGCTTCTTCCATAATTTTCTAATTAGAATGGGATGTTTTCCACCCTGATTTCTTCTTCGCTGGTCTGGCCATCGTCCGCTTCGCCAACCGCTTCTTCAACGTCAATCACCGGTTCAGTCGGCACGGGCGGCTGCTCCGAGCGCGCAAATGAGCCGGCTCCCGCCGCGCCGGCGCGATCAAGCATAATCATGTTGTCAGTAATAATCTCGGTGCGGTAGCGCTTAACTCCGTCTTGACCCACCCAATCGCGAGTTTGCAGCCGGCCTTCAATGTAGACCTTGGAGCCCTTTTTCAGATACTGCCCAACAATTTCCGCCAACCTTCTCCAGGCGACGACGTTGTGAAATTCGGCCTTGTCGTGCCTTTGGCCCTGCTGGTCGGTCCAAATTTGGTTGGTGGCCACGGAAAAAGAAGCCACCGATTGCCCGGTCGGCGTGGTCCTGACTTCCGGGTCGCGCGTCAGATTGCCAATGATCATAGCTTTGTTCAAATTCATAAATTTTTCGCTTAATTTATAAATTAAGTTTATAATAAGTCGTCGGTTTCCAAAATCTTGTCCAATTTTTCGTCTAAATCCTTTAAATCAACTTTTTCTTTGGCCCGTTCTTTAACTTTTTCTTTGGCCGTTTTTTCCGCCGCCACGTTTTTCGCCGCGATTTTTTCCGCAATCTTTTTGTCTCGGGCGATCTGCTGTGCGGTTCTTAAAACTTTAACCACGATTTGCTGCCGCAAAATTTCGTTCATTAGGCGAAGGGCGCGGTCAAGTTTGGCTAAATTTTCTCCCATCATGTCAAACTCCACTAAATTGTAATAGCCAAAACGAAAACCTTTAATTGGATAAGCCAATCGTTTTTTGCCAAGTTCTTCGCTTAAGGAAATTTCGCCGCCATTGGCAGTAACCAAAGCGTTGACTTTTTCCATAATCGGCTTAACTTCATCCTCGCTGAATTTATTGGAGATAAGATAAAGCAATTCGTAATGCGGCTGCTCGCCTGATTTTGCTTTTGACATAATTTTACAAAAAAATCCCAAGATATTCTCGGGCTAATTGCCAATCTTGGACTTTATGAGAATACCTTTAGCCGAGCGTGTCGCCGGGCTACCTAACGGCCAAGGCCGTTAAATATGGAAAAGGCTTGCCCGCCTAGGGCGGGTTAAATTAAATTGTGTTTTTACTTTATCACGGGCTTAAAAAAATTGCAAGAGCAATAATCTTATGCTAAAGTTAAATCAAATTATTTATGAAATACTTTTTTGTCCTGGGCATAAATCCAACCTTATCTTTGGCCGAACTGGCCGCGGTTTTTAACAATGGTGAATTTTCTTTAGCGCAAAAAAATATCGCTATTATAGAAACCGAGGAATATTTAAACGCTAATA
>MNZH01000039.1:0-1017 GCA_001873515.1 Parcubacteria group bacterium CG2_30_45_37
GGAAAATGGCGGGAAATTATAGTGATGCATGTAGCGCTTGGTGCCCACGCCCTCAATGCCTTCCAAGGATTGTTCCAGCCCGGGCGCGCCCAAGGTGACGATGGAAAGCACCTGGGTTTCGCCGCGGTTAAACAGGCCGGAGCCATGAATGCGCGGCAAAACGCCGGCTTCGGCGGACAGGGGCCTGATTTCGTCTAATTTCCGGCCGTCAATTCTTTTCTTTTCCTTTAAGATGGCGCGCGTAACTTCGGCTTCAACCGCTTGGTCCGCCAAATGGCTCGCGGCCTGGTGCCGCTTGTCTTTGCCCACGCCTTGGTCAAATAAATATTGGTCCAGGCCTTCTTTAATGGCCGAGACCGCGGTTTTGCGTTCGCCTTTGGTGTAATAGGTTTTGTCGAATAAAATTTTGGCGATGTTTTTATCAAGCCAGGCCTTGGCCAAAGCAAACACTTTTTCTCTTTCTTTTTCCGCTTCAATTTCATCCTGGCCGATTAGTTGCTTGGCCGGCGGTTTTTTTATGGTAGTAACATTGGCTTGCATTTTTTTAATCAGGTCAATGGCCGGTTTAAGCTGGCCTTGCCCGGCCCTAATGGCTTTAAGCGCGTCCGCTTCGGTTATTTCGTTGGCGTCGGCTTCAATCATAATAACTTTTTCCGCGGTTCCGGCCACGATCAAATCAAGGTCGGAAAGTTCGCGTTCGGCGTAAGTGGGGTTGAAAATAAATTTGCCGTCAACGCGCCCCGCCCTGACGCCGGCGATCGGGCCCTGCCAGTTCAAGCCGGCGATGGCCAAGGCGGCCGAGGCCGCGACCAAAGAAACGATGTCATGGTCGTTTTGCAGGTCGGCGGACAAGACGGAAATTATCACCTGCACGTCTTTTTTTGAATCCGCGCCGAAGAGCGGCCGGATGGCGCGGTCAATCATGCGGCCGGATAAAATCGCTTCGTCCGAGGGACGGCCTTCGCGCTTAATCCAGCGCGAGCCTTTAATAATGCCGGCGGCGTAAAGTTTTTCTTC
>MNZH01000039.1:1025-5943 GCA_001873515.1 Parcubacteria group bacterium CG2_30_45_37
AAACTCAACCATGAGCGGGAAGAAATCAATGCCTTCGCGCTCTTCTTTAGCCTCAACCACGGTCGCTAAAACAGAGGTGTCGCCGTACTGCACGGTCACGGCCGCGTCGGCTTGCTTAGCCAGTTTGCCGGTTTTAATGGTGAGAGGGCGGCCAAGCCACTCGGCAGAGAATGTTTGTTCATTCATACTTTTTTTCTGCTTGGCCAACAGATTGTAGGGCCGGAGTTTTGCTCGATAGCTCTAAATATCTATCGGTCAAGCGTTAACCCCGTTAAATACGCTTGCCCCGTGAAATCCCTTCGGGATGCGAAGCATATTTCACTGGGCGAGCGTAAATTTGCTACGCAAATTTATTTAACAGGGGTGAATTATCTTAATAAATATCTTTTATCTTCACTCAAATTGGTAAAGTCATCGGCTTCTTCAATCAGTTTGCCGGAGGCGGTCTGGCGGAAAGCCATGACTTCTACCAGGCAGCCCTTGGTGTTCTGCAGATAATTTACCAATGGCACATAATCGCCGTCGCCGGTTACCAAAACTACCACGTCTAATTTCTCCGCCAGTTTAATGGCGTCAACCGTAATACCCACGTCCCAATCGGCTTTTTTGGCGCCGCCGGCGAAAATCTGCAAGTCTTTCATTTTAACTTCAAAGCCTTGCTGGCTCAAGGCTTCAAAAAAAGCATTGCCTTCTTCGCTTTCGGTTTTGATGACATAAGCGGTGGCGCGAATTAATTTTCGGCCGGCCACGGCTTCTTTTAAAATTTCTTTAAAATTAACCCGGCGTTTAAAAAGATTCTTGGCGCTATGGTACATGTTGGAAACATCCACCAAAACGCCGACTCTTTGCTCCTTGTGTTTAATCATAAATTTTTATTCTTCATTATTTTGGTTATTTTTATTTTCTTCCTCGACCCGCTTTTCTTCCGCCAGCTCGGCCGCTTCGGCTTTGGCTTCCTGCTTGGCCAAGATTTCATCTTCAATTTTTTGCCTGGCCTCTTCGTCTTCAATCATTTTTTTGGCGATTTTCAGTTTTAAGATTTTCGCCAGCTCGTCAAAGACCTTGGCATCCTCTTTCTGTAAATATTTTAATAAGCGCCGGCGCTCACTGACTTTTTTCAGTAAACCGCGGCGGGAAGAATGGTCATGCTTGTGCTTTTTTAAATGCTCGGTTAGCTGTTTGATTTCTTCGGTAAGAATCGCGATTTGCACTTGCGAAGAACCCGTATCAGTAGCGTGAATTTTAAATTTGTTAATGACTTTTTGTTTGGTTTTTTTGTCTAACATAATGCTTTCGCCCGCTCCGAGTGGGGGGAGACAAATCCCCGACCAAGAGCGGGTACGGTTATTTTTTAATAAATTATGAGCTTAGACTAACACAAATTGTAAAAAATGGCAAGGTGTCGTAAAATAATAGTATATGGATAAGATAATTAATCAATTTTTGGAATATTTAGAAGTGGAAAAAGGGTTGTCAACCAATACGACTGACAATTATAAGTTTTATTTGCGCCGTTTTGCCGATTTTGCTAAACAGGCGGGCGTGGCCAGCCCGGCTAAAATTAGTAAAGAATTAGTGCATCGCTATCGGTTGTGGCTTAATCGGTTGAAAAAAGGCGGGGAGGGCTTAAAGAAAAACACGCAAAATTACCATTTAATCGCTTTGCGCGGGTTTTTAAAATATTTGGTAAAAACCGACGTTAAATCGCTTGAACCGGAAAAAGTGGAACTGGCCAAACAAACGCCGCGGCAAGTGGATTTTTTGGAAGGCGTTGATTTGGAGCGAATTTTAGAGGCGCCGCTTAAGATTGATTTGCCCGACATCATCAGGCGGCGCGATAAAGCGATTTTGGAATTGTTTTTTTCCACTGGTTTGCGCGTCTCTGAATTATGCAAACTGAAAATTGAAAATATTAATTTAAAAAAAGATGAATTCACCGTGCGGGGCAAAGGCGCCAAACTGCGGGTGGTGTTTTTATCCGAGACGGCCAGGCGCTGGCTGGGAGATTATTTAAAAGTTAGACCGGACCTGAATCCTTATTTATTTGTCAGCCATGACAAAGCGGCGTCGGGACGCGATGAGCAAATCGGCCTGTCGCCCAGAAGCGTGCAACGCTTAGTGGAGAAATACGCCAAGGTCGCGGGCATCACCAAAGAAGTCACGCCGCATACTTTGCGCCACAGTTATGCCACCGATTTACTGATGAACGGCGCGGACATCAGGAGCGTGCAGGCCATGCTCGGGCACTCTTCAATCACCACCACGCAGGTTTATACGCATATTACCGACCAGCAACTCCGCGACGTGCATAAAGCGTTTCATGGGAGGAGGAGAAAATGATAATTGTCATTGCGAGCCTCGTACTCGAGGCGAAGCAATCTCCGTTAAAAATCTACGTACGTGCCGTTGAACCAGAGATTGCTTCGTCGCCTGCTGGCTCCTCGCAATGACAGTAATCCTTTTGACAACTTACATTTTTATCGTTAAGATTGGGTTATTGCCCAAAATTGGCAATTTTATTTTAGGCTCCCGTAGTTCAATGGACAGAACACCAGACTTCTAATCTGGATATGTAGGTTCGATTCCTACCGGGAGCACCAGTAAGGAAAAGTCAAATTTCGTTGGCTCGCCTCGCGGAGTTTATCCCGCTTTTGGCGGGACTCGGCGACTAATTCGTATTGGATTTTCGGGGCAAAAACGAATTGGCGGTTTCGCAAAATATGGTTCGAGCCGATGTTTTTCAGAAATGTTGGCATTTCGGATTTGTTTTGAGAGGTAAGCAGATTCGCGGCTTGATTCAAGGATTTTACGAACTCTGTGGATTCTATCGAAAGCGACTATCAATCGAGTATTAGAATTTATGAACGCGGAGATAAAATAGAAATACCAAAATTGGACAATGTGAAAATAAGCCACGATGGTAGTCCTGTTAATGAGATTTATTTTGAAAAATGAATTTTGCATTTTAATAATTTGCCGCCAAAGAAAAATTGGAAATTGTTAAATCTCGCGGCGAAGCCGCTCCGAATTCCCCCCGTTCACCCGCCTAAATTTTCTTTCAGAAAACTTTGGCGGGCAAGAATCCCGAAAAGCGGCGGAGCCGCACCGCTGAAAACCGCAAAAGAACCCGGAGAAAAACATCGGCTTGAACCATATTTTAATTTTGAGGGAAGAAAATTTTTTATAAATCTTAACTACAACCTTTATGATCATATTTTGGATAATCGTATTTATTATTTCATTAGCAGTGCTCGTAAAAGGTGCTGACTGGTTAATCACGAGTGCGGAAAAAATAGGACTCTCTCTTGGTTTATCGCCTTTTATCGTTGGCGTTACCATTGTTGGAGTCGGCACATCTTTCCCTGAACTCATTTCATCTTTCGTAGCGGTATTCAAAGGAGTGCCGGATGTTGTTGCCGCAAACGCGATAGGTTCAAATATCGCAAACATTTTACTTATTGTTGGTGTTTCTGCGGCCATTGGTAAACGACTTATAGTTACAAAGAGTTTAATAGACTTAGATCTTCCGCTTCTTGCTATTAGTACTGTTTTACTTTTGGGCATAGTGTGGGATAAACAAATTACTTTTGGTGAATCTATCCTGATGCTTGTTACTTACGGCATATATTTGCTTTATACAGTTTTGCATAAAGACACCGAGGATACAAGCGAAACAGCCGAGCTTTTACCGTCGCGACAAGAAAGAAGAAAACACATTGCCGCCCACAAGAAAGAAGAATTTACCCGTCCAAAACTTGTTGCGAAAGATTTCATACTCTTGATTGTTGGTATTCTCGGTTTAGTTTTTGGCGCAAAATATCTCATTGATGCGTTAGTGAATCTGTCCGCGATGCTGAACATTGCAACCGGAGTGATTGCAATCACTGCTGTCGCGGTCGGTACTTCTTTGCCTGAACTTCTGGTTTCCGCGAAGGCGGCTCTCCAAAAGAAATCAGAAATCGCCTTTGGAAATATTTTTGGTTCAAATGTTTTCAATGCTTTAGTTGTTATCGGCCTTCCAGGATTATTTCGCATTCTTCCGGTGGACAGCCAAACCTTTACAATTGGTGTTCCGACAATGGCTCTTGCCACGCTTCTTTTTGTTATTTCGGGTATTTCGAGAAGAATCCACATGTGGGAAGGTGCGTTTTATCTTTCGGTTTATGTTCTTTTCATTGCGAAACTTTTCAATTGGTTTTAATACCGCCAAAGAAAAACTTGAAATTGTCAGCGGTGCGGCTCCGCCGCCTTTCGGATTTTTCGCGGGGGGATTTCCTCGCCGCCGCAGGCGGCGAAATGCGTTCGGACTAATTCAAGAATACTGCACCAGTTGATTAATTTTTTAAAAGTTATATAATACAAGTACAATTTATATTTCAGGAAAGTCCTCGTGCGATTCGAGGCGCTGTGCCGCAACTGTAATGCCCTCCGGGGACAAGCCAGAATGCTGATAATTCAAATAATTCTTCGAGCAAAGAGGCAGATTGGCTGCTATTTATTACCCGCTCGAAGGCGGGTTTTTAAATTATGAAGACAAAGAATTTAGCCATAATTTTGTTTCTGCTAATCGTGCTGGTCGGTGGCTTAGCGGTTTTTTTATCTAAAGAAAAAAATCAGCCAGCGGCAAGTGAGCAGTCTGGAGCGACCGAAAAACAGGCTGAATCGTTAGATGATGAGCAGGCTGAAGCTGCGCCCGTCGCGTCGAAGCAAGTTGTTGAACTAGAAAAGGCGGAAACGCCGAAGCCGGTTAGCGCTCCGGCCGAAGAAAAAATTAACGCTGTAATGATAATTAGCGGCCTTAAGCATGAAACCGAAGTAAAGCCCGGCAGTTCAGTTTATGAAATGATGAATTTATTAAAAAATGAAAATAAAATTGATTTTTCCGGTAAAAATTACTCCGGCTTGGGATTTTTCGTTG
>MNZH01000037.1:0-2065 GCA_001873515.1 Parcubacteria group bacterium CG2_30_45_37
TGGCCACGCCGTTTTTAAACCAGGAAAAGATTTTAGAAAGAAAAATAAAAAATATTTTGTCTTTGGGCGCGCGAATGACCGAAGCGTACAATTATTCGTTTTTAAAATCCGGCGGGGCTGAAGCCATCAAGCTGGTTAATCCGCTTTCCTCGGATTTGGCTTTTTTGCGCACGAGCTTACTCGCTGGACTTTTGGAAAATATTAAAACCAATCAGGCCCATGAAGAATGTATTCAACTCTACGAAATTGGCAATATTTTTTTGAACCGGGCCGGAGAAAATAATTTGCCGTTTCAGGAAAAGCGGCTGGGGCTGGTTTTAGCCGCGGCCGAGGGCCATGATTTATTTAGAGAATTAAAAGGCGTGATTGAGTATTTGTTGAAATCACTTGATCTGCCGGTTGTCTTTGAATCAGCCGAAAGTGGCGCGGACATTTTTGTTGATGGTAAAAAGATCGGGCAAGCGCTGGAACTGGAAAAAGCCCCGGCGCGCTCCTTGGGAATAAAAAAACCGGCGGCGATGGCGGAAATCAGCCTGCCGGCTTTGTTTAGTTTAATAAAAAATCAGCCGGCCAAGGTTTACCGAGAGCCGCCAAAATACCCGGCCGCGGTCAGAGATTTGGCATTTGTGATAAATGAAAAAATATTGTATAATAATATTGTCCAACTGATAAAAAATTTCAGCGATTTAATCAGCCAAGTCGAGTTATTTGACGTCTATCAGGGCGATAAGCTTGGAGAAGGCAAAAAGAGTCTGGCTTTTCATGTAATCTACCAAGCGGACCGGACTTTAACTAACCAAGCAGTGGACGAATTGCAGGAAAAATTGATTAAACATTTGGAAAAAGAATTGGGAGCGAAAATTAGGGATTTTTAAATATACTTCATGCCTAACGACTCTGAATTTAACAATCAAGCGGACTTTCCGGATTTTGACGCTAATCAGGCGCCCGAACCCTTGAACAAAAACCAGAAAATCGCGGCCGCGAGTTTGGCGGTTTTTGCCATTTTAATCATTGTTCTGTGGGCGGCGCAATTAAGAAACAATATTTACGGCCCGTTTAACTCCAGTCCTTCCGGCAACCTGGCCGCGACCGAAGCGACCGACCAAACCCAGGCGCTGAAAAATAAAGACACGGACGGCGACGGCTTATCGGATTATGACGAATTGAATGTTTATCTGACTTCGCCTTACCTGGCGGACACGGATTCGGACGGTCTGTCCGACAGCGCGGAAATAAAAAACAACACCGACCCCAACTGCCCGCAAGGCCGGACTTGCGCCGGCGAATTGCTGCAATCCGCCGCCGCCGCCGATGCGACCAACGACACTTTAAACAGCCTATTAAACCAGTTCGGCGCCACCAACCCGACAAACCCATCAGCCAGTTTAAACAGCGAACAGCTTAATGCTCTTAAAAATATAGACGCGGCCAGCCTGCGCCAGCTCCTCATCCAGCAGGGCATGCCCAAGGAAACGTTAGATAAAATTTCCGACGCGGATTTACTGAAAAGCTACCAGGAAACGCTGGACAGCGGGCAGTAAAAATATGACCAACCAAATCGCCATTTTTAGGGGCAAGCAAATTAGAAAAACTATTCATAATAATGAGTGGTGGTTTGTGGTGGAAGATGTGGTTTTTGTTTTGACCGATAGCGTTAATACTAAGGATTATATTAATAAAATGCGCGCTAGAGATGAGGAATTGTCCAAAGGGTATGGACAATTTGTCCACACCCTTGAAGTGTTGACCGAGGGTGGGAAACAAAAAATGAATTGCGCCAATACTGAAGGCATATTTCGTATTATCCAATCAATACCCTCGCCTAAAGCCGAGCCGTTTAAAAGATGGTTAGCCAGAGTAGGTTATGAGAGAATACAAGAGATAGAGGATCCGGAATTGGCGACTAAAAGGACAAGAATGCTATATAAATTAAAAGGCTATCCGGAAGCTTGGATTGAAAAACGCATGCGCGGCATCGCGATCAGAGAAGAATTAACCGGCGAATGGCAAAATAGAGGAGTTAAAGAGGATAAAGAATTCGCGATTTTAACCGCGGAAATTT
>MNZH01000037.1:2074-4514 GCA_001873515.1 Parcubacteria group bacterium CG2_30_45_37
CCAAAGAATAATTTTTTGTCGTTGCCGAGAAAAAATTTAAAAATAAAATAAAAAAGAAAAAAGCCTCGGGGATTTTATGTTTCGTATAAATAAAATTGAAACCGAAGTACTGGTCGCAAATTGCGACCGGTTGCGGTCAGTTGACATAATATCATATATGATATATAATTATGGAAGAGTATTCGGTAAAATTTTATAAAAACTGCCATAACGGGCAAGAACCGGTTTTAGATTATATAAAGAGATTGGACGAGAAAAATAGAGCTAAAGTTCTTAAATATATCGCTTTTTTAAAAGACAACCGCGGTTATCTTGACGAGCCATTTTCCAAGCACATAACCGGTAAAATCAGAGAGTTGCGCGTTGATTTTTCCCGCCGCCGCCATCGCATTTTCTATTTTACCGCGATTGGCAGGCGAATAATCCTGTTGCGTTCATTTTTGAAAAAAACTGACCGGACGCCGCCAAGAGAAATTAAAAAAGCCTTAACCCATTATAACGACGCTATAAATAATTTAAAATTATATGATTAACAAAAAAACATCGGCTACCGATTTTGACGTTTTTTTGGCCAAACAGCTGAAAAATAAAACCATAAAGAAATATTTTGATAAATATGGAAAACAGTTGGAAATTTCTTATCAAATCAGCCGGCTGCGCCGGAAAAAGAAAATAAGCCAGAAAGAATTGGCTGAAAAAATCGGCACGACGCAAAGCAATGTCGCCAGGATGGAAAGCGGCCGGCAGAATTTTACCGTTAATTTTCTTTCCGAGATAGCTTCGGTTTTAGGCAGTGAATTAAAAATAACCTTGAGGTAAATTGGCCGTTAAAATCACAAAACCCCGCGTCCCAAAGGACAACAGGGTTTCGGAAGATTTTTCTATAAGTTAGTATAGCAAATTTAAAATATAAGTCAAGGGGCGAGTATTAAGTCCCCCTTCAAAAGGGGGATATAGGGGGTTTAAGGATATGAGAAGAAGTTTTTTATATAATCCAAAGTTAAAATTAAGGGCGCGGCAGATGAGGCGAGAAATGACCGCGGCCGAGAATAAATTATGATATGATTATTTAAGGAGAGATGGAAACAGATGGCTAAGACAGAAACCGATTGACGATTACCTTGTAGATTTTTATTGCCCTAAATTGAAATTAGCCATAGAAGTTGACGGCACGACGCATTTAGAAAATAAAGATATTATTTATGATAAAAAGAGAACGGAAGCATTGGAAAAATTTGGCATAAAAGTTTTACGGTTTTGGAATAATGATATTTTGGAGGGATTAGTGGAGGTGGTTAGCATTATTAAAAAAGAAACAGGCGGCAGGACCTAAAATCCCCCCATCCCCCTTTGATAAAGGGGGCGGAATAAAAAGAGCCCTGCGACACGTTGACCGGCTGGTCGTTGTGCGCAGGGGGAGAACGGGGATATTTTAGAAAAATATGGACAAACCAAAAACAAAAATTTATATTGACGGCGCCAATATTTTTTACACCCAGAAAAAACTTGGCTGGACTTTGGATTGGCAGAAAATAAAAAGTCTGATAGAAACGGAAAAAGAAGCGCTTGATTGGCGGTATTATGTTGGAGTTAAAAAAGATGATGAAGGAATGAGAAAATATTTAAAATATCTAAACGCGATCGGCTTCAATACTTTTACCAAGCCTTTAAAGAAAATAAAAGTTAGCGGCGGGGAAGTAAAATATATTTTTAAAGCCAATTTTGACGTTGAAATTACCGCGGACATTCTTTTGGAAAAATCAAAGATGGACGAAGTTATCATTTTTAGCGGCGACAGCGATTTTCAGTATTTAGTCGGAAAATTAAAAGACGCCGGGGTAAAAGTAATTGTTTATTCTTCAAGAAAAACCATATCTTGGGAGCTTAAACTTGAGGCGTCCGAGGTTGTTTATTTTGAAGACATAAAAGAGGAGATAAAGCGGCTATAAAAAAACCGCCCCAATCAACCCGAAGGCCGATTAGAGCGTTCTGTAAAACTGATTATATTATATCAGGTTGAAAAATTTTGTCAAGGAGTGCGGGGGTGTTAAAGATAAAATCCCCCTAACCCCCTTTGATAAAGGGGGTATAAAAAGAGCCTCGCGTTCTTTGTTAACTTTTTGAGTCAACGTAGAGCGCGAGGCGAGGTGCGGGGTATTATGACCCCTTTATCAAAGGGGTCGCCCGTCAGGGCGGGGGATTTGTATCTGTCCCCCTTATCAAGGGGGATTAAGGGGGTTTGAGGATATGAGAAGAAGTTTTTTATATAATCCAAAGTTAAAATTAAGGGCGCGGCAGATGAGAAATGAAATGACCGCGGCTGAAAAGAAATTATGGTATGGTTACTTAGAACAAGACAGGAATAGATGGTTAAGGCAGAAGCCGATTGGCGATTACATTATAGATTTTTATTGCCCCAAATTGAAATTAGTTATAGAAG
>MNZH01000010.1 GCA_001873515.1 Parcubacteria group bacterium CG2_30_45_37
CTGAATATGAAGACGATGATGAGGCGGAATTAATGGAAGACCCGACGAAAACAGCCGGAGTTAAAACAGCTGACGATGAAAAACAGGACGAACCCCCCTACGCTAAAACTACGGAGGATGAAGATGAAGGAAAATATTTTTCAAGATAATTAAACTTTTTGAATTATGAATTACGGAAATAAACATTCTAGACGCTTCTTTGGATAAATTTATTAAGTCCTTGGAGAAACCAACAATTGCCAAAGTGCTGCGGATTATTGATTTGCTTGAGAAGTTTGGCTACAACTTAGGATTGCCTTACAGTAAAAAGTTGCCGACGCCCTGGACGCCAGGCTAAAAATTTCGCTGTCAGCAAGATAATAATTAATCTATAAAATTATGAAGGAAAACATTGATTACAAAGAGAAAATATGGAATGATGAAAATTTATCCGAACAAGAGGAGAAAGAAAGCCCGGTTTATTCCGTGGAGGAGCAGAGAGTAATTGATAATATTGATGATAGCATTGGAAGTAAAGAAAATCTTTTAGCTGGCTTGGGCAGAATAGCCAGAAATGAAATTCTTGCTAATGACACTAAAGCGCTTGAAGAAATATATGAAAATAAAATAATCGGGGAAGTCGAATTAAAAGGTAAATATGATGCCAAAGCTTTTAAACAAGCTGATAAAAGTCTTATTGTTAGAAATAGTTTAAAAAAGTTTTTTACTTTTGGAATAGCTGGCAGTAAATATGCCATGGAAGGAGAAAATGGTTTAGTTGATAAAAGAAATTTAAAAGAAGGATACAAAGACAGAAAAGTCGGTATGCGAGGAGAGGAGATAGGCGAAACGTTAAAAGAATTGGACATGGATTTAGAAGAGAATATTTTAGGCGTTAAATCTCAATATAACGAGAAAGGTACTAAAACCGTATTTAGAGAAAAAACTGACCAAGAGGCTGATCAAGTTGCTAGTGAAATTTTCGAGAGACATCTAAAAGGGTTGGAAACCGAGACTGGCGGAGATTTGATTAAGCAAAAGGATCGGACAGAAGCAATGCAAAAAGAAATTGAAAAATATAAAGATGATTTGGATGAAAAAGATATTATAAAATTAGGAGCGGAAAAATCGTCGCTAGAAGATTTAAAAAACGAAAAACAAGAAAAATTAAATAGCGACTTAGAGCTAATCCGTTCTCCTCTCGAGACGCATCAGGAAGAATTAGCTGGGAATTTGGAAAATTTATTGGCTTTATCTAAAGAAGCAACGGCTCAAGATGAAACCTATAAGAAAGAAATTAAAAATTTAAACGATAAAATTACCAGAATAAAAGGCTCTAAAGTGATTAAAGATTTTTTGGGTGATGAAATAACCGAATGGGAAGAGCAAAAAGCCCAGTTAGAAGCCAATAAGAAAGCTTTTGCCGAAAAGAGACAGGCTCTTGAAACTAGAATTACGGGGGTTAAAAACGCCAAAGCCGAAATTGATAAAACTCTGGCCAGAATTAATAATATCGGCAAAACAAAAGAAGAGTTAAGCGCGGAAAGGGCGGAAAAAGAAAAACAGCGGAAAGAAGAAAAAAAATTAACAAAAGAGGGGGCAACGGCTGGAGCTGGTCAGCAGCCTGGCAGCGGAGTAGTAGTTGAATCAGGCGGCGGAGGCGAAAGCAAAATCTCAGAGTATGCTGTTCCGGCGGCGGAGGCGGCCGGGGTGCAGTCAGCAACTTCCGAGGGCAAACAACGAAAAACCAGAAAAAAACAAACAGCAAAGGTTGAAACTGCGGCAACGACCGTGGCTGCTGGCAGTACAAGCGCTGAAGTTAGGCGGGAAAAGAAAGAGATTATTAAAAAAAAGGTTTCTGAATGGCTTAATTTATTGGATATAAAGAATGTCGTTGGGCCAGCCAAGACGGCAATGGAAAATAATTTCAAGGTAAGCAATAAAGAATTTAATTTGACCGCTTCCATGAATTTGGATCAGGCTAGGCAAGCTTATATAAAGTATATAATAGATTTTAGACATGGCGGAGATGATTCTCGTTTTGAAAATGCGCGAAAAGAAGCCGATGAAAAATTTGAAAAGATAATTAAATAGTAATTTTAATTTTTATGCCAGATACAAACAATCAAGCTCAAAGTTTATTAAATGAATTCAAAGAGATAAATTTAAAAGCAAAAAATTATTTAAGTGAATTGGACAAAAAAATTATTCAGTTTGACCTGAAATATGCTCAACAGTTGGTTAAACATGATATTAATATGCTAAAGGCGGCTAAAAATATTTTAAAAAGTAAAAGGAAATAAAATTTATGTACATCACTTGGCTGGGACAATCATGTTTTAAACTGCAAGATAAAATCGGGTCGGATGGCGTGACTTTGGTTACCGACCCGTATAGCGACGACATCGGCTTGAAAATGCCGCGTTTTGAAGCCGACATTGTGACCGTTTCGCATAGCCACCATGACCATAATAATATTGGTGCTCTTCGCGGCAATCCTTTTATTATTGACACGGCCGGAGAATATGAAACCAAGGGCGTGTTTGTTGAGGGCGTGGAAGCTTGGCATGATGCGGCCGAGGGCAAAGAGCGGGGCAAAAATATTATTTATCGGATTGAGATGGAAGATATTTCCATCACTCATTTAGGCGATCTGGGGCATATTTTGGATACCAAGCAGCTGGAAAAATTAGAAGGCACGAATATTTTGTTAATTCCGGTAGGTGGAAAATATACCATTAACGCGGCTAAAGCCGTGGAAGTGATTTCCCAGATTGAACCGAGAATCGTCATTCCCATGCATTATAAAGTGCCGGGGTTGAAAATTGACTTGGACGGCGTGGAAAAATTTATTAAAGAATTGGGCCTAAAGCCGCGCCAGGAAGAGAAGTTGAAAATTTTAAAGAAAGACCTGCCGCAGGAAGATATGGAGTTAGTGGTGCTGGAGTTGTAAAAAGGGAAAAGCCTGATAATAGAAGCTCCGCCAAGGTGGAGTTTTTTAGTAGAATTAGCGATTTTTTAGCAACTAAAAATACCTTTACTTATTGACTTAATTTTGCTACAATTTAGGTAGATTCTAGCGCTTTTTTAGAGCGGTTTTAAAATGTTTTTTTATGCCAAAAGGAGGCGGAAAAAAGTTAAAAATCAGGGTGAATAAAACGGCAGCCGTAAAAAGGGCTGAACCGGTTAGGGCAGAGTTTGACGGCGAAAAAGTGGAGCAGGAAAAGAGATTATTTATGTGGGTGGGTGTTAGCTGCGTCATGGCGGTTATTTTTATCATTTGGATTTTTAATTTAAAATATCAATTCGCGGCTAACACGGATAAAAGCGGGCGGAATAATTTTAACTGGGAGCAAACCAAGGCGGAATTGGATAAAGCCATGGCGCAAATTAAGCAAGGCATTTCCGAAATTAAGCAGACGCGGGAAACCGAACCGACGCCCGAGCAGATTGACGCGCTAAAAGGCAAGCTGCTGGGCGAGACGGCGATGGGAACGGCGAGTAGCACGATTAAATAAGAATGTAAAATCCCCCTGCCCCCCTTTGTTAAAGGGGGCAATATTAAATATTTATGGCGAAAAAAATAGTGAAACCCTCCTCCGCTAAAGCTTCGGAGGGCAAGAAAAATAAAAAAGAGGAAAAGCCGAAGAAAGCGAAAAAAACCCCCCTTAATCCCCCCTTGTCAGGGGGGAAAGATGAGGTCGTGGAGCCGGAAGGCAAGAACGGCGTGGGCACGATTCCCAACCAAATTGTGGCTAAAAAAGAAATGACCGCTTATGGCATGATTCAGCCCCAGCCGATTAACGACGAAATGCGCAAGTCGTATTTGGATTATGCCATGAGCGTGATTGTTTCCCGCGCTTTGCCCGATGTCCGCGACGGCCTTAAGCCGGTGCACCGCCGGATTTTATATGCCATGTGGAGTATCGGCTTGCGCGCCGGCGCCAAATTCAGAAAATCCGCCACCGTGGTGGGCGAGGTTTTGGGCAAATACCATCCGCACGGCGACACCGCGGTTTACGATTCCATGGTCAGGATGGCCCAGGATTTTTCCATGCGCTACCCGTTAGTGCGCGGCCAGGGTAATTTCGGCTCCATGGACGGCGACAATGCCGCGGCCATGAGATATTGTGTTACCGGCGACTCTTTGGTTTTAACGGATAAGGGTATTTTGCCGATTGAAAAAATTTCCGGCGGCAATAAAGAAAAAATTAGTCTAAAAATTCTAAACTATCAGAGTAAGCTTAAGCCGGCCAGCAAATTTTTCAATTCCGGCAAACATAAAGTAATCAAACTGGTTACTCAAGAAGGCTATGAAATAACCGGTTCATATAATCATCCCTTAATGGTCTGGCGGCTTAACGCCTTCGGACAGCCTGATTTTAGCTGGAAATTATTATCCGACATAATCACGGATGATTATGTCATTATCAACAGGCGCGCCGCCTTATTTAGCCGAAGTAATCCCGGATTAAAGCAGTATTGGCCCAAATTGAATTTAAAATTTAAAAATGTCGGCTTACCCGAAAAAATGAATCGGGAGCTGGCCTTTCTGCTTGGCGCGCTGGTTGCTGAAGGCGGTTTTCACCAAAGCCAGATATTATTTAACAATCAAGACAGAGAATTTTATGAAAAAGTAAAAAAAATCATCAAATCGCTTTTTGCCGGCATTGAATTATATGAAAGAGATATCCGCGGCGGCTGCAAAGAATTAAGCATCTATCATCAAAAAGTGGTGAAGTTTCTGAATAATCTCGGTTTGACGCAGGTCAGATCGGCAGACAAAGAAATTCCTTTCGTCATTATGCAGTCAAAAAAGGAGATCATTAGGGAATTTTTAATTGCTCTTTTCGAGGGCGACGGCTCGGTGATTTATAAAAAAGATAAAAGGCACGGCGGTGAATCAATTGAATTAACCTATAATTCCCAAAGCCGAACATTAATAAGGCAGCTAAAAATTATTTTATTGAATTTTGGCATAACAACCACCTCTCCCTACCAAGACCGAAGAAATAATTGTTTTAAGTTGATTATTTCCGGACAGGACAGCATAAAAAATTTTTCAGAAGAAATTGGTTTTTTTTCTGATAGAAAATCCGGCATTTTAAAGCGCGTCAAGTTAATCAATGGCGGAAGGATGAGCAAATCGGACTGGATCCCTTATTTAAATAATTATTTAAGAGAGAATTATAAAAATGAATTTATTTTAAAGCATAATTTTGACCGTTATAATAATTTGGAAAAAAATTATAGACGGCTGTCGCGACTGTTAAATAAAAGGGATTTTAAAATGCTAAGCTGGTTGGCGGAAAATAAATTTTTCTTTAATAAGGTTAAGTCAGTAGACAGGCTAGCTGGTAAATTATTTGTTTATTCTTTAAAAGTAGAGAGTAATTGCCATTCTTTCATCGCTAATGGTTTTATTAATCACAACACGGAGGCAAAATTATCCGCTATCTCCGAGGAACTTTTATTTGACATAGAAAAAAATACGGTTAATTTCGCGCCCAACTTTGACGGCTCGCAATTTGAGCCGCTGGTAATGCCGGCCAAACTGCCCAATCTTTTGTTAAACGGCACCATGGGCATTGCCGTGGGCATGGCCACCAATATTCCGCCGCACAATTTAAGCGAATTGGTGGCCGCGATTGAACATTTGCTTGATAATCCCGAAGCCACGGTGGAGGACTTGCTGCAGTTTGTTCAAGGGCCGGACTTTCCGACCGGCGGCCTGATTTTTAATAGAAACGATATTATTCAGGCTTACGCCACGGGCAAGGGCGGCATTGTCATGCGCGGCATCGCCGAAGTGGTGGAAAATAAAAGCGGCAATTTTCAGATTGTGATTTCCGAGATACCTTATCAGGTTAATAAAGCCGCTTTGGTGGAAAAAATCGCCGAGCTGGTCAAGGATAAAAAATTGGAAGGCATTAAAGATTTGCGCGACGAATCGGACAAGGACGGCGTGCGCGTGGTGATTGATTTGAAGAAAGACGCTTACCCCAAAAAGATTTTAAATAGCCTATTCAAGATGACCCAACTGCAGGAGACTTTTCACGTCAACATGCTGGCTTTAGTGGACGGCATTCAGCCCAAGGTGCTTACTTTAAAAATGGTTTTGGAAGAATATATTAAACACCGAATCGAAGTAGTGAAGCGCCGGACTCAGTATGATTTGGACAAAGCACGGGAGCGGGCGCATATTTTGGAAGGCCTGGTCATCGCCCTGAACAATATTGACGCGGTGATTAAAGTGATTAAAGCTTCCAAAGACCGCGAGGTGGCCAAAGTTAATTTAATGAAGAAATTCAAGTTGACCGAACGGCAGGCGGCGGCGATTTTGGAGATGAAGCTGGCCACTTTGGCCAATCTGGAAAGATTAAAAATTGAAAACGAATTGAAAGAAAAGCGCGTTTTAATTAAGGAGTTAGAAGCCATTTTAAAATCCGCCGTTAAAGTTAAAAGTATTATTAAAAAAGAAATTGCCGACTTGGCGGCCAAGTTCGGCGACGAGCGCCAGACCAAAGTGATGGCGCACGGGGTTAAAGAATTTTCCGTGGAAGATTTGGTGCCTAACGAAGAGGCGGTGGTGATGATGACGCGCGACGGTTATATTAAGCGCCTGGCGCCGGATACTTTCAAGGTGCAGGGCCGCGGCGGCAAGGGCGTCATCGGCCTGACCACCAAAGAAGAAGATATGGTGGATTTCATGTTCACTATTTTAACTCATAACGACATTCTGTTTTTTACCACCAAGGGCCGGGTATTCCAGCTTAAGGCTTATGAAATTCCCCAGGCGGTCAGAACGGCCAAAGGCACGCCGATTGTTAATTTCTTACAGCTGGCCGGCGGAGAAAAAATCACTTCAACTTTGCCGCTGGATAAATTGAGCAAAAGCCAGTATTTGTTTTTTGCCACGGAAAAAGGCTTGGTGAAAAAAGTGGAAATCGGCGCCTTCGCCAACGTTCGGCGCTCCGGCCTGATTGCCATTAAAATCAAAGATGATGATAAGCTAATCTGGGCCAAGCCCACCGTGGGCGACGACCATATTGAATTGGTAACGGCCATGGGCCAGGCCATCAGGTTTAAGGAAACCAACGTGCGCGACATGGGGCGAAACGCGGCCGGCGTGCACGGCATCAGGTTAAAAAAACAGGGCGACGCGGTGGTTGGCATGGGTATTATTAAAAGCGATAAAGAAAAAATTAAAAAATATCAGGTTTTGGCCATTACCGAAAACGGCTTTGGCAAACGCACGCCCATTGGTTTGTATAAAGTGCAGGGACGCGGCGGTTCGGGCATTAAAACCGCCAAAGTGACCAGTAAAACCGGAAAACTGATTAACGCTTTTATAGTCAGCGCCGAAAGCATGGCGGAAAAAGATTTGATTATTATTTCGGAAAAGGGGCAAGTCATTCGTTTGCCGTTTAAGAGCGTTTCCCAATTGGGCCGCGATACGCAGGGCGTTCGCCTCATGAGATTTAAGGAAGAGGCGGATAAAGTGGCTTGCGTTACCTGGGTATAAGAAATAAAATTAATTATATGCCCAAAATTTTAATCGTGGAGGACGAGGAGTTTTTATCCGACATGTACAGAATGAGGTTTGAACAGGAGGGGTATGCTGTTGTCGTCGCCAGCGATGGCGAAACGGGTTTGGAGTTGGTTAAAAGAGAAAGGCCAGACTTGGTGCTTTTGGATTTGGTTTTGCCCGGGCTGGACGGTTTCCAAGTTTTGGCAAAAATAAGAAAAGAGCCGAACCTTAACAAAACAAAAGTTTTTATTTTGTCCAATTTGGGACAAACTGATGAAGTTGATAAGGGTCTGGCCGGCGGCGCGGATGGTTATTTCGTCAAAGCCAACCTGACCCCGACCCAGCTGGCGGAGAAAGTTAACGCGATTTTTAATAACCAGGCCGCGGCCGGGAAAAAACCGAGCCAAAACAAGCCGTCGGACCAGGTAGCGACCGAAACGCCCTTACCGGAAAATTCAGCGAAAATTTTATTAATTGAAGATGAGGAAGCCATCGTCAACATGTATAAGCTGCGTTTTCAGAAAAGCGGCTTCGCGATTGAGGCGGCCAGAAACGGCGCCTGGGGGTTGAAATTAGCCAGAGAGAAAAAATTTGACGCGATTATTTTGGATATGGTGATGCCGGCCATGAACGGCTTTGCGGCTCTTAAGATTTTAAAAGCCGACGCCGGCACCAAAGCCGTGCCGGTGATAATCTTATCC
Organism: Parcubacteria group bacterium CG2_30_45_37; assembly: GCA_001873515.1. Taxonomy (GTDB): domain Bacteria; phylum Patescibacteriota; class Patescibacteriia; order Patescibacteriales; family GWC2-42-12; genus CG2-30-45-37. Next base: position 8,212 of record MNZH01000010.1, read on the forward strand.
AATAGCGCCCAAGACAAAGACATTGCCAAGGCCAAAGAATTGGGCGCGGTTGCTTGCCTGTTAAAATCCGCCATTACGCCGGCCCAACTGGTCAAAGAGGTGGAAAAAATAATAGACAAATAAATTTGACATAACATGTCCATAAAAGTAAATAACGATTTATGCATTGGCTGCGGCACCTGCGAAGCTTTATGCCCGGCCGTATTTAAGATGAACGCCGAGGGCAAGGCCGAAGTGATTAGTCAGACAGACGAAGCTTGCGCTAAAACGGCGGTCGAAAGCTGTCCGACGCAGGCGATTGAAGTTCACCCCGTTAAATAGCGCTTCGCGCTAATTTCGCCGAAGGCAAAATTATTTAACAGGGTTAAATAAAAAGTTAGGATATTAAACTCTATGGAACTATTTCACCGCGAAAACAGCAGTAATTTAGTGGTAATTAATTTTATCCGAGTATTTTTTGTCGGACTTTTTATCTTTGAACTATTGAATTTTTTGAAGATTTTGCAGTTCAATCTGGAATATACTTGGCTCGGGCTAGTTATTACTTCAGCCGTATCTTTTGCTATTCTTGAAATTACCGCTTATAAATATAAAAAGATAAAAGGATACCAGCTGCACTGGTTAATGTGGCTGATTGTTGTGGCCGGGCTTTCGTTGGACGCGGCCGGCGATTTTTTTCATCTTTATGGTAAATTTATGTGGTGGGACCAGTTAGTACATTTTTTCGTCAGCGCGGTGGTTTGCTTTACTTTATTTATCGTTATTAACGCTTTTTGGATAGATAAGTTTAAATTTAGCCTGCTTTTTAGCGCCGGCCGTCTTAAGCTGTCTCTTTTTTTAGCGGCGACAACCACCTTGTCGCTATCGGCTCTTTACGAGATTGAAGAATACTCCGAGGATGTTTTGCTTCAGACTAATCGTCTGGGCCCTGGCGCAGACACGGCCAACGATTTGTTTTTCAATTTGACGGGCGTTTTAGCGACAGGGTTGTTTATTTTAATTTATTATTCATTAACTCGTAAAAGAGAGGTTTTTGAGTAGACCTAAATTTATAAGAGGCGCGTCCTTCAAGACCCTGATCAAAGAGACAAGCGGGGTTGTTTTTTATCGGTTGAAATGCTAAATTTTTTTATATGAATTTAGCAGATATAAAAAATCTTAACCTGCCAATCGCCCCCGGCAGTTACCAGTTTTATAACGCGACGGGTAAAATCGTCTATATCGGCAAAGCGGCCAATCTGGCAAGCCGGGTTTTGTCGTATTGGCAGAAAAGCGCGAGCCTAACTTCGGCTAAATATTCCATGCTAAAGCGGATAGTTAGAATCAAATGGATAGAAACCGAGAGCGAAATTGAGGCCTTGCTGCTAGAAGCCAACTTGGTGAAAAAATATCAGCCGGATTACAACGTGCTGTTGCGTGACGACAAAAGGTTCGCTTATATCAAAATATCTTTGGATGATGAAATACCCGGAGTGTTTATTACCAGAATTATTGATAAGTCTGGCAAATATTTCGGTCCGTTCACCAGCGCTTTGGCGGTTAGAGAGACTTTGCGGGCTTTAAGAAAAATATTTCCTTATTGTTTGGAGCGAAAAATAAAAGAGCGCCCCTGCTTTTATTATCAGCTGGGGCGTTGCCTAGGAATTTGCGCCGGTAAAATCAGTCGGGAGGATTATGTCAGACAAGTGATTAGGCCGCTGGTTATGTTTTTAGAAGGCAAAAAAGGGAGAATAATTAAAAATTACGAATTACGAATTAGAAATTTAGAGAAAGTTAATAAAAAATTGGATTCAGAAGGTGCGACATATTTGGAAAATCAAAAAGAAATTGGGGAGTTAAAATACCAACTAGCCAATATGAAGCAAGTTCTAGAGGGCGCAAAGGTTATTGGCGTGGCAGATAAATATGCCAATGACGTGGTGGAGCTGGCTAAGATATTGGGCTTGCCAAAAATACCAGAGAGAATCGAGGGTTATGATATCGCCAATATTTTCGGGAAAGAGGCGGCCGGATCGATGGTTGTTTTTAGCGGCGGCGAATCGAACAAAAATGAATATCGTAAATTTAAAATTAAAATCGGGCAGGGACAGGCCAACGATATTGGCATGTTAAAAGAAGTTCTGGAGAGAAGATTTAAGCATACCTCACCCCAACCCTCTCCTTATAAAGGAGAGGGAGGAAATTGGCCATTGCCGGATTTAATCGTGATTGACGGCGGCAAGGCGCAATTAAACGCGGCCGTAAGAATATTAAAAAAGCGGAGGCTGGAAATTCCGCTGGTCGCCATTAGTAAAGGCTTGGGTTTGCGCTCCTCTGTTGCCCCGGATAAATTATTTTTCCCCGGAGAGAAAAAACCGCTGGAACTGCCCTTAGCTTCGCCGGCTTTGCATTTAATCAAGCGAGTGCGCGACGAAGCGCACCGGTTTGCCATCGGGTATCACCGGAAACTGAGAAGTCGGGCGGAGTTTGGTTAAAATAAAAAAGCCCCCAATCGGTCCGAAGACGGATTGGGGGGGTAAAAGCGAACGATATTTCTAACCACTTGGCGTTTTTTTATCGACCCTTTGTACTTTATAGGCAAATTTGGAAAATTCGCTGCCGGTAAAAAAGGTGATAACAATTCCGATGATGGTCGCCAGTTCGGCGCTGGGGGCGCATTGGAAAGTTTTTGGGAATATGCTGGCCAGAGGCCAAAGTACTAAGCCGGTTGCCAGCCAGACATAAACCCAGAGTTCCCCCCAAATCCGGCGGTAGTTTTTATCAAGCGACCAGCGAGTTAACTCTTTCTGCCCGGTATAGGCAGTAAGAAAGGTGATGTAAACCCCGATCATTCCGGCATGCAAGACTACTTCGCCGTTGGTCAGGAACTGCGCCACCATCAGCGCCCACACCGCAAATGTATAGGCGTAAAACCAACCCAAGTAGGCGCCCATCTTCTCATTTAGAACTGAAAGGTACGGAATCTCCCTACTACCATTATTTTCTGTTTTCATGGCTTCCTCCTTATTTTTTCCGTTATTTTTTCTCCTTTAAAACCTTTGAGTATTTCATATAATTTTTATTTTGTCAAGGAGTCTGATATAATGAAGATAGCTAATTTAAGGGTAATTTTATGCAAAATCGGACATTATTTTTCGGCGATAACCTGGAAATTTTAAGAAAAAAGATTGCCAGCGATTTTTTTGATTTAATATATCTTGACCCGCCGTTCAATTCCAACCGCAATTACAACGTGCTGTTTAAAGAGGGCTTGCAGGACAGTCCGGCGCAGGTGCACGCCTTTGAAGACTCCTGGCATTGGACCAACGAATCAAAACACACTTTTGATTATTTGGTGACTAAGACTAACGAGAATATTTCCAATCTAACGCTGGCTTTGGAAAAAATGATCGGCCATAATGATATGCTGGCCTATTTGACAATGATGACCGTGCGCTTGATTGAATTGCATCGGGTTTTAAAAAAGACCGGCAGTTTGTATCTGCATTGCGACCCAACCGCCAGCCATTATTTAAAAATTGTTTTGGATGTGATTTTTGGAAAACAAAATTTTAGAAATGAAATAATTTGGACATATAGGCGTTGGCCGTCCAAATCAAAATTATTTCAGACAATGCACGATACGATCTTTTTTTATGTGAAGGATGCTAATAAAGGTTATGTTTTTAATACCATATACCAACCATTAGCTGATATAACTTTAAAGATACATAAAGGGAAAAAACAGCAGGCAACCTTTATTGATGGTAAAAGATTGTCTAGGGATCAAGAGGAAAAATCTATCGGCACGCCCATACCCGACTATTGGTATATACCAGCGATTGCGGGTAATGCAAAAGAACGATTGGGTTATCCGACTCAAAAACCAGAAGAGCTGTTAGAAAGAATTATTCAAGTTAGCTCAAAGGAAGGGGGCTGGATTTTAGATCCTTTTTGCGGTTGCGGCACAACCGTGGCAGTAGCGGAAAAATTAAAAAGAAATTGGGTAGGAATTGACATAACTATGTTAGCTGTAAATTTAATAAAGCATAGATTGCATCATAGTTTCGGTTTAGGTTCTAAAGAGATCTATGTTGACGGCTCACCGGCGGACTTGAGGGGCGCTAAAGAATTATTTAAAAAAGATCCGTTTGAGTTTGAATATTGGGCACTGGATTTAATTAACGCCATGCCGGCGCAGAGCAAAACAAAAGAGAATATGCGAGGAGCAGATAAGGGCATAGACGGCGTAATCACTTTTCATAAAAATATCATTAACGGCAACGGAAATGGCGTCAGCAAAAATGGCAACGGCAAATGGGAATATGGCAAGGTGATAGTCCAAGTAAAGGGCGGCGGCGTGCAAAGAAACCAAATCGCCACTTTAAAAAGCGACGTAGAACGAGAAAAGGCGGACGCGGGAATTTTTGTAACTTTAGAAAAACCGACCAAGCCGATGATAGGCGAAGCGATTGACGCGGGGATATTTACCACGCCGCTAACCAATAAATTTGAATTTCCTAAAATTCAGATTTTAACGGTTGAAGAGTTGTTAAGAGGCGTGATTCCTAAATTGCCGCAGGCCATGGTAAAAAATTATTATAAAGAAGCCAAATCAATTGAAACCGAAAAAGCTGGGAAGCAGGCGGGGCTGGGAGTGTAATCTCAATAATGCTGGATTCCCGCTTTCGCTCGCCTCGCTGGAGCTATGGCGAAGCGGGCGGGAATGACAAACCTCACCCCAACCCTCTCCTTGGCAAGGAGAGGGAACTATAAAATACTTTCGTGCATTTTGGCTTCAATCGGGCGCGGCGTGATGCCGTGCTTTTTATTGTAGAGTTCCTGGGTATGGCGGCGGCGGTTGGTTTCGTTAATGGCGTAGCGCATGGCTGGCGTGATTTTATCGCCGTACATAATGACTTTGCCTTCCAGGTGGCGTGCCGCCCGCCCCATGGTCTGGATTAAAGAAGTTTCATTACGCAGAAAGCCGGACATGTCCGCGTCTAAAATGGCGACCAAGGAGACTTCGGGCAAATCCAGGCCTTCGCGCAGTAAATTAATGCCCACTAAAACATCATATTTACCCAAACGCAAATCGCGTAAAATATCCACCCGCTCCAGGGTTTCCACATCGCTATGAAGATACTGCACTTTGATTTTTTGTTCAGCTAAGTAAGCGGCCAGTTCTTCGGCCATGCGCTTGGTCAAGGTCGTGACTAAAACGCGCTGGCTTTTAGCTACGCGCGCGGCAACTTCTTTGATTAAGTCCTGAATTTGCCCAACGCTGGGCCTGACTTCTACCTCTGGGTCTAAGAGGCC
>MNZH01000026.1 GCA_001873515.1 Parcubacteria group bacterium CG2_30_45_37
TTAAAACCGCCGACGGCTTCCAGCGCCGTCCGTTTCACCACGAAATTGCCTCCCTGTAACATTGAGCCAACGCCCAAAAGGTAGCGATTCACCAGATAGGACAAAAAACCGGCGTAATAAAAAGTACGCACGGCCGCTCTGGCTTTTTTTGACAAGTCGTAATAAATAAACGGCCCGCTTAAAGCCACCAGTTTTTTATTCTTAGAAAATTCTTCAAACACTTTATCGAGCCAACCGGGAGTCATCCTGGTATCAGCGTCAATATTAGCTACCAAATCGCCACGAGACGCCAAAAAACCTGCTCGCCGAGCTTTTACCAGGCCCTTATTAGGTTCGTCAACTAATTTTACTTGAGGAAATGAAGCGATAATTTCTTTGGTTTTATCGGTAGAGGCATTATTAACCACTACGATTTCCATATCATAGTTTTTACCATTCATTTCCGCTAAAATTGAGTTTAAGCAGCCGCCAATACGGGCCTCTTCGTTATAGGCCGGAATAACTATGCTTAATTTTATCCCGTTAGCCCCGCTTAGAAATTTATTTCTAACGGGGTAAAAAATTATGCTATTTGTTTCAGGCATACTGTTTTACAAATTACCCTCGTTATTTCAGATATTTCTAACGGGGTTCATAATATTTAATATTAGAGAAAATTCTAAATTTATTTATCTGCTTAATCTTTATATATTATACTATTAATCCAATAATTTTCAAGCTGATTTGCCGTAATTTATTATTGTCTCGCCATACAATTTTTCCCATTCTTTAGCGATATTGGGAGCTGAAAATTGCTGAACGTAAGCCAGCCCGCCTTGACCGAGCGACTTTCTTTCGTATTCATGCCTTAATAAATGAATAATTTTATCCGCCATGGCTTTAGGATTATTAGCCGGAACCGTGTAGCCGTTATGGCGGTTGATATACTCGGGCAGCGCCCGCCAATTTACGCCGATAACCGGTAGACCGCAAGCCATGGCTTGCAAGAGCACCATACTTTGGCTTTCCGAAGTGCTGGCGATGGTAAAAATATCCGAGGCGCGATACAGCTTAGCCAAAGTTTTATGGTTAAAAGTTCCCATAAATTTAACCTCTTTCTCAATATGTAAATCCTTGGCCAGTTCTTTCAGTTTTTCTCTATCGCTGCCATGACCGGCAATGGCAAAATTTATATCTTTTACTTCCCTTTTTACCAACTCAACCGCCCTGATTACTATATCAATATTCTTCTCACGGGCCAACTTCCCGGCAAACACGATTGTATTGTCGGATAACTTAAAGCGCTCTTTAGCTTTCTGTTTATCGTACTTCCTGTTAAATACCGCCAAATCAATTTGGTTGGATAGGACTTGGTGAGGCTTGTAAAAACCGTATTCCAGCATTTCGGTAAAAACTGTCTGCGAGGGCGCGGTAACAAAATCGCAATTGTTATAATACCAAATTACGTATTTAAGGCTATTTCTTTTAAACCACTCTTGACAAAATTTCGGATAATAACAGCCATATTCAGTAATTGAAAAATGATTAGTTCCGATAACCGGCTTTTTAAGGAATCGTCCGGCCGTTAAAGCTTCTATCCCCAAACCGAAAAACGTATGAGTATGAATTATATCTGGATTGAATTTTTTTAACTCCAACCAGCGCAAGCCGGTTGGAATTACCATTCTTGACTGTTTAGTCGGACTGGGCACGGGTAATGAAAAAAATCTAATAATTTTAACATTTTTCCCTAAATTAATTTCCTCGGCGGGCAATTTGGCCACGGTAAAATCTTTAGCCTGACACTCGGGCACGTAAAAATTTACTTGATGGCCCTTGTTTGACAGTTCTTTACCCAATAAAGCTATGGAATCTTGAATGCCCCCAAGCTCGGGATAAAAATTATCGGAAAAAATGGCTAGCTTCATAATTTAATTTTTTCTAGCACCGCTTCGGCTTCGCCGGATGAATACTGCCTGCCGGGCCATGGTTTTAATCCGTCAACGGCCGCTCTGGGTATGACGTGAAAATGCAGATGAGGCACCAGCTGGCCGGCCGCCGAGCCGTTGTTGACGCCCAAATTGTAGCCCGGGGCGCCCAAATTATTTTTCAGGCTCAAACCCACTTTTTTCATGATTTTCGTCAATTGGCATAAAGTTTCTTCGTCAGCTTCTTCAATATCGGCCAGGTGTTTTTTTGGCACCACCAAAGTATGACCGGGATTTGTCGGATTAATGTCCAAGAAGGCCAGCGTAGTCTCATCTTCATAAACTCGGTAGCTCGGGATTTCACCGCTGATGATTTTACAAAAAATACAAGACATAGTTGTGCTGTCATTGCGAGGAGCGACAGCGACGAAGCAATCTCTGGTTAATCGTGATAAACCTGAGATTGCTTCGCTCCTTCCAGTCGCTCGCAATGACATTTATTATTCTATTTTATAAGGCGAATTTTCATCCTGCTCCCATCTTATTTCATCCGGCTCCTCACGTTTCCCCTTTCCCCGATATAATTTATCCGGTAAATTAACACACCAGCCGTCAATTTCGCCCACGCACTTATAGCCATGCGCCACGCCGGGCGGCACGATAACAAAAACCGGATTATTCTCCCCGGCTTCAATTTTTAAATATTCGCCCTTGGTCGCGCTGTTTTCCCGATTATCCCACAAATGCAGCTGGAAATTTCCCGGACCGATAAATACAAAGCCGTCGCTTTGGTATTTATGCTCATGCGGGCCGCGCGCCACGCCCGGCTTGGTCAAGCTCACATAGCCCATGACCGGACGAAAGCTGGTCTGGTCTTGGCGATAAAATTCGGCCAGCCAACCTCGGGCGTCGCTATTTTTGGTAATTTTTTTTATTATAACTCCGTCTATCATAGCTGGTTATATTATATCACTTATCGTCATTGACAAAAACTTTCAACTTTCAACTTTTCTCACTTTCGGCGTTACCCAAAAACCCAGATATTTCCCCAGCATCAGCCTGGTCTGCGCTTCCAAGCTGGGGATGGCGCCAAAAGCGATTATGCTCACTGGCAGAACCAGCCACTGCAAAACCATGGCTAAACTTTTAGTCAGGCCGTAATTGGCCGGGCGCTTGGGCAAAAGCAGGGTGGAAATAATGGCGGAAAAAATCATGCCGATCATCGCTACGGTCATTAAGGTGCGCGACACCATGGGCAGGTTGCTGGACAGAACCGTTTCGTTAAAACGGTCGCCGCCCAAAATCATGGGCAACCAGCCGATCACGCCGATGATCAACGCATTGGTCGCCCAAGAATGAAAGCCGTAAAGCTGAATTAATATTTTATTGATCATTTTGCCTAAGGGCAAATTTCTTCTTTCTTTAAAAACATTAAACATCAAATACGGCAGATTCTCCACGCCCCAGCCCCAGCGCCGTTGCTGTTTATACAAATTTTTCATGGTGCGGCCGGCGGTTTCATCCATGCAGACATCCATGGAAACCGGAAAATACAGCGGCTCGACGCGATAATCGCCGCGGTAATATAAAAAGCAGTGCCAAAAAATCCGCGAGTCTTCGCTCACCATATTGGTGGACCAAAAGCCGATTTCCACCAAAGCCCGCCAGGTCATGGCATGAGACGAATAAGTGGCCAGTTTTTCCTGCCTAATCTGCTGCATCATCTGCCAAAAAGTATTTGAGGCCGCGGCCACGCGCGCGAAAAAAGGCGCCTGCCAGATATTATTGTGGTAAACCGGAATCGGCTGGTAGCTGGCGCGGTAGGGATTGGGGGCAGTTAGAAATTTATGGGTCAGGCGGTAAAAATAACCGGGTATAACGATGGTGTCCACGTCAAAAACGCTGATTAAAATTTTGTCGTAATCATAATTGAATTTATCAATAATCTCTTCCTTCACCCGCTTGGCCGCCCAAGTCTGATTGGCGCCCTTGCCTTTGAGCTCGCCCCCAATCCCGTCCGGATGAACGGTAATTAAAAAATGCTGGAATTTATCGCCGAACTCTCGGGCGATGGCGCCCGCCCGCTCTTTGGCCGCCTCCCCGGCCCGCTCTTCGATGGCCAAAACCACAATCAACTTGTCTAGGGGATAGCCGTCTTTTACGAGCGCCGCAAAGCTCGACCTAATCACCGGCAAGCTTTCATCGTAAGTGGGGAAAATCACCAAATGGATAATCTCCCGCCAGGGCAATCCCCGGCACTGCTCCGGCCAGTTAATCTGCAAATTTCGCTTCATGCCAAGATAAGCGGCAAACAAATTTATGCCCAAATAAACGACCAATAAGAGCCAGTAAACGTCGAAAGCGATAATAAAATAAGCCACCAAAATCGGTTGTAGCCAGGAAAATACTACTAAAACAGCCAGGGTCGCCCAGGAAAAAAGTCCCGGGAAAATTTCCAGCAGACGGTAAAGCTTTCTCTCCGGCCCGTCGGTCAAATCCGCGGCTTGGCTGATTTTTAGATAGTCCATATTAGCTTTTTACTTTCTTAAATATTACATCGCCGGCGAAATATAGCAAACCTAAAAAGATAGTAAAAATAAACCAATCAAAAAAGTAATTAAGGTCGGAAAAATAAAACCAAACCACCCTAACC
>MNZH01000057.1 GCA_001873515.1 Parcubacteria group bacterium CG2_30_45_37
TAAACTTATAAAACGCCGAGTCATCGCCGTTTAAAACTAAAAAATTATCAAACTCGGCCGGTAGAGCCTCGGCGCCGGTCAAAGCCGCGTGCGCCGTACCCGACCGTTCAGTTTGCAAAGCGTAAATATAGCCAGGACCAATTTCTTTCTCCACCAGCTCGGCCTTAAAACCCACTACCAGGCAAATTTGTTTTTTCTCCACTCCGCCCTTGGCCAACTCGGCCAAAACATAACTGATTATCGGCCGCTCGTTTATTTTATACAATACTTTTGGCAAATCTCCGCAATTTAATCTTTTGCCGTGCCCGGCGGCTAAAATCACCACGCCGAAATTTTTTAATTCTGATTCCATAGTTATTATCTTAAATTTAATTCTTTATTTTTCTCTTTCCCTTTAATCAACTCGCTTAAATTTTCTATATTCGGTTCAGCGTCCTGATTATATTTCCCTTTAACCAGCCGCAGTTCGGCCCGTTCGCCCAATAGCTTCTTTATCTCCGCCGCCTCGCTGAAATTATCGTTAATTATTAAAACTTCTTCGCCGCTTTCACCTAAAATTTTTAGAAATTCGCTTTTGCTTTTATTGCGCTCATCAAAGAATATTTGATCAAAATATTTCACGATCGACAGATGTTTGACTTTTTCCGCCTGCCACTTTTTATTGCCGAAAGTAATTAACACTAATTTGTCGCCGGCCTGTTTAAAGGATTTCAGCACCTCAATCGCTCCCGGCTTTAAAAAATTATCCAGCCCGCCCATCAACTCGGCCAAGCCGCGTTTTAGCTCGCTTTCTCGCGCCTCATCAATCCTGCCCTGCTGTTTTAAAATTTCCAAATACTTATCAGCATTAAAATTAATTCCTTTATCCTTAAACAGATTCTGATAATCGGACCGGTAATCTTCACGGTCAAAAATTTCGGCCAACCCGTCATGAAGCTTTGCCGTATCCATTAAAGTATAGTCTAGGTCAAACAATATTGTCATAAATTATAAATTACTTTGGCTAATTTATCGCTATCATGCCTAATAAGCGACCTAAAATTGGCCAGGGCATCGCCTTTGACCGCTTGATTGTCTTTACGGCTTAATAAATTATAGCCTAAAAATTTAATTTTTGGCAGTCGGCTTAAATCGCCGGGCTTAGCTAAGCTTTCGCCCTGACGCGAATATTTTTTCAAAAGTTTTTCGCTCGGACTGGCTTTATTGTAAATTACGTAATCAATCGTCTCCGGCTCTAAGTATTCTTCAATCGCTTTAACATAATCAATTATGGTAAAGCCGTCGGTCTGGCCCGGCTTGGTCATGAGATTGGCCGCGAAAATTATTTTTGCTTTTGTCCGGAATAAAGCTTGTTCCATGCCTTTAACCAAAAAATTGGGTATCAGGCTTGAGTATAAATCACCCGGGCAGATGACTATTTTATCGGCGCCCTGAATCGCTTTTTTCACCTCCGGATTTAATTTGGCTTCAGGCTTTAAATACAATTTTTTTAAATTCATCAAATCCGAAGTATTGGCATAAATGTTTTTTTCGCCCGTGATTTTATCGCCGTTCTTCAAAACCGCCACCAGCCTCGTGCTATTAAGCGTTACCGGCATTACCCGGCCGCTAATTCTTAAAATTTTACCCGCCTCGCTGACCGCTTGCTCAAAGCCGCCGCTTACTTTTTCCAAAGTTGAAAGAAACAAATTGCCGAAAGCATGGCCTTTAAGTCCGCCGCTACCGTAACGATAATTAAATAATTTCCTTAAAACCTGGCTGGATTTTGATAAAGCCACCAAACATTGGCGCGCGTCGCCGGGCGGCAAGACGCCAAGTTCGTCACGCAAAACGCCGGAAGAACCGCCGTCGTCAGTCATGTTAACCACGGCCGACAATTCAACCGGCAAATTTTTTAAGCCGAATAAAACCATGAAACTGCCCGAGCCGCCGCCGATGGTAACAATTTTTTGCTTTTTTTTCATTATTTGATACAATATATTTTTTGAAAATATTAAAAATCAATTCTAAACTCTCTGCCCCAATCCTTAAAATCTAATTTCAAGTATAATTCATGTACTTTTAGCCTGGGGTATCTTGAAGTGCCAATTAATTTATAGCAATTATTTTGTTTGGCCGTTTTAATCAATTCTTCAATCATCTTTGTGCCCAGCCCCTGGCTTCGATATTCCTCGGCCACGAACACGTCTTCCATAAAACCAAAAGGTTCGTCATGCAAATCGTTTTTTAAAATATACAGAAACGCTCGGGCCACCTCTTTGCCGTCCTGTTCTATAAAAAATTTTATACCGCGAAAATTAATTATTTTTTTATTAATCTTCATAAAATTTTTATTCCACCGTCACGCTTTTGGCCAGATTCCTTGGCTTATCGACATCCCTACCATTCAGCACCGCCATGTGGTAGGCAAACAATTGCAAAGGGATGGAGGCCAAAATCGGCGTCAGCATTTCCAAAGTTTTAGGAATATAAATAACCTCATCAGCGGCTTGTTTTATCCGTTCGTCGCCTGGCGTGGCCACGGCGATGATTTGGCCGCCGCGCGCTTTGATTTCCTGCAGGTTGGAATAATTTTTTTCATAAACGCTGTCGGCCGGGATGATAACCAAAGCGGGAAAATTTTCGTCAATCAAAGCGATGGCGCCGTGTTTCATCTCGCCCGAAGGAAAACCTTCGGCATGGATATAGGAAATTTCTTTTAATTTAAGCGCGCCCTCAAGCGCCACCGGCTGATTATATTTTCGGCCCAAATAGGCAAAATGCTTAAACTGATAATATTTTTCCGCGATGGTTTTTATGGCTTCGCTTGACTTTAAAATTTCAGTGATTTTATCCGGCAGTTCAGCCAATTCCCTGACGATTCTTTGGCCCATCACCAACGACAGCTGCCTTTGCCGGCCCAGCATCACCGCCATTAAAGCCAAAATCGCCGCTTGGGAAGTAAACGCTTTGGTTGAAGCCACGGAAATTTCCGGACCGATATGGTTATAAACGCCGGCGTCGGTTTCGCGGGCGATGGTTGAGCCGACCACGTTGACGATGCCCAAAGTTAAAGCGCCTTTTTCTTTGGCTTCGCGCACGGCGGCCAAAGTATCCGCGGTTTCGCCGGATTGGCTGATGGCAATCACCAGAGTTTTGTTGTCCAGCACCGGCTTGCGGTAGCGGAATTCCGAGGCGTAATCAACTTCCGTAGGAACGCCGGCGTATTCTTCAAACATATATTCGCCCACCAGGCCGGCGTGCTTGGCCGTGCCGCAGGCCACGATGACAATTTTATTGATTTCTCTTAAACGTCTTTCCACCTCTTCCAAGCCGCCCAGCTTAGCCTTGCCTTCTTCCAAAACAATCCGGCCGCGCAAGCTATTGGTAATTGAGGCCGGCTGTTCAAATATCTCTTTAAGCATAAAATGGGGAAAACCGCCCTTTTCGCTTTCCGCCACGTTCCAGTCAATCACATCCGTCCGCTTGGCCACTTCTTCGTTTTTCAAGTTATAAATCTTTAAGCCGCCGCCATTAATTTCCGCCACTTCATTATCGTCTAAATAAATTACTTGTTTGGTGTAACGAATTATGGCCGAAACGTCGGAGGCGATTATGGTTTCGTCGTCGGCCAAACCCAAAACCAAAGGCGAGCCGCATCTGGCCGCCAATAGTTTATCCGGCTCATCGGCATGATATAAAACCAGGCCATAAGCGCCTTTTATAATTTTCAAAGCCTTAATTAAAGTACTTGTCAGATTGCCGTCATATAAATCTTCCAGTAAATGGGCCAATGCTTCCGTGTCGGTTTGGGAAATGAATTTATGGCCCTTGGCTTCCAATTTGCTTTTTAATTCCTGGTAATTTTCGATGATGCCGTTATGCGCCAGCCAAATTTTCTTCTGACAATCCGTATGCGGATGAGCGTTGTCTTCGGTCGGTTGACCATGAGTCGCCCAACGGGTATGCGCGATGCCTAACTGCCCCCCTGACAAGGGGGGATTAAGGGGGGTTATTCCAATCTTCTTTTCCAGTTCCG
>MNZH01000001.1 GCA_001873515.1 Parcubacteria group bacterium CG2_30_45_37
GCAGGAATACGGCAAATTAATCAAGCCTATAATGGACGGCAAAGCTGCAGGAATACGGCAAATTAATCAAGCCTATAATGGACGGCAAAGCTGACGTTGTTTATGGCTCCCGCTTAATCGGCTCGGAAGCGCACCGCGTTTTATATTTTTGGCATTATCTGGCCAATCGCTGTTTAACTTTTTTTTGCAACATGCTGTCTAATCTTAATTTAAGCGACATGGAAACCGGCTATAAAGTATTTTCGCGCGCAGCTTTGGCAAAAATTTTACCGCGCCTGGTTTCAAACAGATTCGGCATTGAGCCGGAAATTACCATGCTGGTTGGCAAAAATAAATTGCGAGTTTACGAAGTTGGCATAGCTTATGCCGGACGGACTTACGCAGAAGGTAAAAAAATCGGTTGGAAAGACGGCCTGGCCGCGTTTTGGCATATAATCAGGTTTGGCTTTAGAAAATAATTTTATGATGCAGCTCATCAAAAATACCGCAAATAAATACAACCGGGTTATCAGGTATCTTATTTCCGGGTCAATCGCCGCCGGCGTTGATTTGGCTTTGCTTTATTTTTTTACCGACCGTTTGGGCATCTGGTATCTGGCGTCAGCCGGCTTGGCGTTCGCGATTTCTTTTTTCGTCAGTTTTTTTCTGCAAAAATTTTGGACTTTTAAAGATAACGGCAGGCGAAAAATGTACCGGCAAATGGCTTTTTATTTGACGGTGGCGCTGTTTAATCTGACGCTCAACACGGTTTTAATGTACACGCTGGTCGATGGCTTGAAAATTTGGTATATGCTGGCCCAAATAATCTCAAGCGGTTTGATCGCCATTGAAAGCTATCTGGTATATAAAATATTTATTTTTCACGGCCGGCCGGAAGCGGCTGAAACCGGCCCAAAAATTTTAATCGCCACCGGCATCTACCCGCCGGATTTCCGCGGTCCGGCGACTATGCTTGAAGCCTTGCCCGATGCCTTAAGAAGAGAAAATTTTCAGGTCTGGGTGATAACATATTCCGACGTCCGGGCTTCGGCCGAAGAACGGGGCGTTGTTTATCGAATTTTAAGGCGCTCTCCGGCTGTCAGGCGCCATCTTAAATATTTTTTAACCATGTTCAGGTTGTCTCTCTGGGCGGATTTGATTTATTGCACCGACACCTACAGCGTGGGCTATTTTTCTTATTTGATTAAAAAACTGACCGGCAAGAAATATCTTGTCCGCTTCGCCGGCGACAGCGCTTGGGAAACCGCGTCCCGGCTTGGTGTTACGACTGATTATCTTACTGATTTTCAGAAAAAAACGTATAACTCTGCGACAGAAAAAATGAAAGCCAGGCGCACTAAAATCATGGTTAACGCCGATAAAGTAATTGCGGTCAGCAAATTTTTAGCCAAGGCGGCCTCGCTCATCGGCGTTAAAGGCGAAAGGCTAAAAGTAATTTACAATTCAATAGATTTTATCAAGGAAAATTACGATGAAAATAAAATCAAGCAAATTCACGATCAGTTCGGCGCGGAGGCGAAAATCATCATTTCCGCCGGCCAATTAAATCCCTGGAAAGGCTTTGACGGCATAATCAGGGGCCTAAAGGAAATTGAGAAAAACTTGGACAATAAAGCCCACTTCTTGATTTTAGGCGACGGGCAGGAAATGGAAAATTTAAAAAAACTCGCTAGCGAATTGGGAGTCGAGCCTCGGGTGCATTTTTTGGGCAAAATTGAGCACGAGCAAATCATGGATTATTTTAAAGCGGCCGACTTGTTCATTTTAAATTCCCATTATGAAGGGCAATCGCATACCTTGCTGGAAGTGACTAAAGCGGGCGTGCCCATAATCGCCTCCAATATCGAAGCCAACCAGGAAGTGGTTGAAGACGGCCGAAACGGCATTTTGGTAAATTACAACAGCGCCGAGGAAATCAGCCGCGCGGCGGTTAAAATTTTAAATGATAAATCTTTGGCGCAAAATTTTGTCAATCAGGGCAAAGAAAAATTGAAAATTTTCAATTGGGATAATACGGTCAAGCTGACGGTCGAAACGATAAGGGAAATATGAAAAGAGTTTTATTAATCAATCCGCCCTTCAACATCGTGAAAGACAATTACGACAGTTCAATTTCAGTCGGCTTGTTAAGCATCGCGACTTATCTTGATTTTAACGGCGTGCCGGTAAAAATAATCGATGGCGTCAGGCAGAAAAATTTTTTGGAAATTTTTAAAGCAGAGGTTGCGAAAAGCGATTTGATTTGTTTTTCGGTCATGACCATGCAGATTTCCCAGGCTCTGGAATTGTCCGCTTTGGCCAAAAAAATAAATCCGCGCTGTCAAATTATTTGGGGCGGCGCCCATCCGACTTTTTTTCCGGAGCAAACGGTTAAGCACAAACTCATTGACGCGGTGGTAATCGGCGACGGCGAATATGCCATACTAGATTTGGCCAAAGGCCGGGATTTTAAGGACGTCAAGGGTATCGCCCACAAACAAGGCGGAGCGGTGGCGGTTAATCCTCCGCCCGCGCCGCTTGACCCGAAAACCATGCCGCTTTTTAATTGGCGGCTTGAGCCCGGGGAAATCCTTGAAAATTTAAGCTTAATTCCGACTTTGACTTCGCGCGGCTGTCCGCACCGCTGTACTTTCTGCATCAACGCTATTTTAAAAAATAAGTGGCGTCCGCGCACGGTCGAGCAAGTTTTGGCGGATTTGCAGATTATCAAAAGCCAGCCTTATTTCAAAAATAAAAAATTGCGCTTTTGGGATGAAAATTTTTTCGTGGATATCAACCGAGCCAAAGCAATAGTGGACGGCATGGCTCTACGCGGCCTTAGCCGGCCTTGGGAGACGACTGTCAGGGCCAATTACATCGGCACGGCCATGGTGGACGACGATTTTTTGGAAAAAATGAAGCGGTCGGGCTGTTATCTTTTGTCTTTCGGCGCCGAGTCAGGCTCGCAAATTGTTTTGGACAAAATAAAAAAAGACATTACGCCCGAGCAGATTATTTACGCGGCTAAACAATGCTTAAAGCATGATATTATTCCGCAGTTTTCTTTTATGGTCGGTTTGCCCGGAGAGTTGAAAAGCGATATGAAATTAACGCTAAAATTAATTGACGAATTGGTTAAATTAAGCGACCAGGTGCAAATTTTAGGTCCGCAAGCCTTCCGCCCTTATCCTGGGTCGGAATTGTATGGCGAGTGCGTGGCTTCGGGCTGGAGCGCGCCTGATTCGCTGGAAGCCTGGAGTAATTTGGTAAAAAACCAGCTTAATTATTTACAGGTCAAGAATTTTAATTGGGTCAAGCATAAGGATTTTGTTGAATCTATGGAAACTTAAATTTTTCGCCTGGCCGATTGAATATAAATTGGCGAAGAGGTTTGTGGCCGGAAAAGATTGACAGAGGCTAAAGGCTTGAGTTTACTATTTTTCTCGCTGCGGAACTCGCCAGCCCAGGGCTGGCTCAGACAGTCCTCGCTTCAAAAAATATCAAACCCAAGCCTTTGCAGAGTAAATATTTAACAGATTTATGATAATATTAATCCAAATTAACCACTCCGCAGACCATTCGGAGAAAATCCTGCCCCTGGGAATTTTATCCGTGGGCAGCGCTTTGAAACGGGCTGGCCTAGCCGTGGAATTAATTAATATCACGGAGAAAGAAATTGACCAGACGGCGATTACGTGATTTCCCAAAAGCCGTTAGCTGCCTGTTTTTCCGTCATGACGGGCCGTCAGACCAAGCACAGCGCGCAGATGAGCAAGAAGCTTAAAAGCCTTGACGGCACGATTAAAATCGCTTGGGGCGGCATCCATCCCTCGCTACTGCCGGCGCAGTGTTTAAACGAATCTTATATTGATTTTGTGATTATTGGAGAAGGTGAAGAAACCTCCATAGAATTTTCGCGCCAGTTTGAGGCGGGGAAATCCATGGCCACGGTATTGGGCCTGGGCTATAAAGAAAATGGCGCGGTTAAAATCAATTCGCTGCGGCCGTTTATAAAAAATTTGGACGATTGGCCGCTGGATTTTAGCTTAGTAGATTTGGAAAAATACATTTATCCTTTAGATAAATTTAAGCGGGTGATTGCTTATAAAGCCAGCCGCGGCTGTCCGTTTAATTGCGCTTTTTGCTATAACCGCGCCTTTAATCAAAGCCGCTGGCGAGCCTGGTCGACTGATAAGGTGGCGGCTGACATAGAATTTCTGAAAAAAAATTATCAGATTGACGCGGTAAAATTTTATGATGATAATTTTTTTGTTGACAAAAACAGAGCTTTGGAAATTTTGCGCCGGATTAATCTGCCAGCCCACCTGGAAATAAG
>MNZH01000017.1 GCA_001873515.1 Parcubacteria group bacterium CG2_30_45_37
CTGGCCGGTCCCAGCTCAATCAGGCCGCGGGAAATCACAATTTTTTTGCCGGCCTGGCCGGCCGGCAGGCCGTTTGTCCGGTAGGCGGCTAAAAATTTCAAAGCCGCGGCGAAAGCGGCCGGGTTTGAGTTATAGCTGTCGTCAATCACTAAACTGGCGCCGTATTTTACAAGTTGCAGGGTGGCTTCCGGCAGAGTAAATTGTCCGGCCTGTTCTTCGATTTCAGTTTTATTTAAGCCCAGATAGGCGGCGGCTAAAATTACCGGGGCGACATTCATGGCGTTATGAGCGCCGATAATATTGGTTCTAATTTTATAATCAGGCGTGGCCTTAAGTTCAAGGTTATCGGCGCTGGCGGAAATATTACTGATTAGACAATCAGGTTTAAACTCCGCTAGTTGGCCGAAAGTTTTAATTTGGCATTTTAATTCAGGGATAAATTCGCGGCAGTAGGCGTTGTCGGAGTTGATTATGGCCAGGCCGTCGGGCGGCAGACTGCGTAAAAGCTCATATTTGGCGGTTTGGGTGTTTTTAAGACCGCCGAACAGGGACAAATGCTGTTCATTTATGGCCGTTAAAATGCCGATTCGCGGCTTAACCATGCCGCAAATCAGTTTTATCTCCCCTATTTTGTAAGCGCCCATTTCCACGATAAAAATGTCGGTTTGGCCAAAGTCGGTTTTTAAAATGAACTTGGCCACGCCCAGTTCGGAATTAACATTTTTCGGCGTCATGACTACCTTGTATTTTCGTTTAAGCAGCTGCTCCAAAAAATGCTTGACCGTGGTTTTGCCGTAACTGCCGGTTACGCCGATGACAATCAAATTCCGGTGGCGCGCCAGTTTTTCGGCCGCTTTTTTGTAATAGTATTTTTTAACCGGATAAGTTAAAAAATTAATTATTAAAACGGCCGAAGCTATTATAAAGAACCGGGAAGCCGCCAATATTAAAATGAGTGCGGCTTTGCTGGCAACCAATAAAATTACGCCTTCAGCTGAAATTGACGCGGCTATTATTAAAATGGCTTTGGCCGTGGGCTTGGGGCGGCGGTAGCGGCTTTTAACGAATTTAAGCAGGCTATCAATTATGTCTAAGCTAAAAATTATGGTTAGCCCGGCGGCTAGTTGATTGGAGCTAAAAATCAGCGCCAGAAATAATACCGGCCTTAAAATTATTTTATAGCTTAAGATAAATTTCCTGCCTAAAATTGTGCCTAGAAAATCTCGAAAGCGGTCCGGCCGGTATTCTTTTAGCTGCCACAAATAAGCCAATTCAGCGTAGTCGAGTATGGCGCTGGCTGAAAAAAGAAAAATTAAAATATAATAATTTTCCATACTTTGTGTTTCAAACGAATTTTTTCATCAAGTTATAAAATTCATCTAAATTTTTTAAATGCAAACCATGGCCGGCGTTTTTAATAATCTCCAATCTGGCGCCGGGAATAAGTTTAGCGATTTTTTTGCCTTGTTTCAGCGGCAGGTAATGGTCAGTTTCGCCCCAAATAATTAAAGTGGGCAGATTAATTTTATGTAAAATTTGGCTTAAGTCCTGGTTAATGATTTTTTTATAAATTTTCCGTTTTCTGCCGGCGGTGTCGTTGTAATCGGAATTGGCCAGCCGGTAAAGCGCTTTTTTCATGAAAGCGGCCAGCCGGTTTAGTAGCGGCAAGCTGAATAATATTTTACCGGTTTTGGCCAAAGCCAAAAAAATTATTTTTTTTAGCTTTGGCGTCCGGCGGAAAACGGCCGCGCCGCTCAAGATTAATTTACTGAATTCAGCCGGGTAATTGGCGGCCAGATAAGCCGCGATTTGCCCGCCGAAGGAATGGCCCAACAGAATCGGCCGGTTAATTTTATTTTCCGCCAGCTGGCGCCTGACGAATTCAGCGTACTCCTCCACTCCCCAGACTTCATCCGGGCCGGGCTCGGCGCCGAAGCCGGGCAAATCAAAACACCAGACCGTAAAATCATTTTCGGCCCGGTCAATAAAATTCCGCCAGCTGGCCCGGCTGCCTCCCCAGCCGGGTATGATTAAGAGTTGGGGTTTCATGATATTAATGTCATTGCGAGGAGCGATAGCGACGAAGCAATCTCACGAACATTAATCTTTTACTTAAACTTGCCATTCGTTAGATTGCTTCGCTCCCTGCGGTCGCTCGCAATGACAGACTATTTTCTTTTGATAACTTTTGGCTTTCCTGGCATATATTTGCGCAAGACTTTAGGAATTTCCACGGAGCCGTCGGCGCGCTGATAATTTTCCATAATAGCAATCGGCGTCCGGCTCATGGCCACAGCCGTGCCGTTTAAAGTGTGGACAAAATTTTTATCGCCGTTTTTGTCTTTATATTTTATGTTTAAGCTTCTGGCTTGGTAATCAGTGCAGTTGGAAGCCGAAGTGATTTCCGCCCAATCCCCCATTTGGCCGTTTTTATTGGGCTTGCCCGGCAACCAAGCTTCCAGGTCAAAAGTGCGGTATGCCGGCGTACCCAAATCGGCCGTAGAATGGTCGACCACTCTGAATGGTATGCCCAAGCCTTTAAAAATTTCTTTTTCAATTTCTAAAATTTCTTGATGCGCGGTTTCGCTTTTATCCGGCGTGGCATATTGAAACATTTCAACTTTCGTGAATTGGTGCACTCTAAAAATGCCTTTGGAAAATTTTGAATAACTGCCGGCCTCGGTGCGGAAGCAATGCGAAACCGCCACGTATTTTTTAGGCAAATCTTTTTCTTCCAGAACTTCGTCCTTATGGTAACCGCCCAAAGTGATTTCCGCCGTGCCAATCAGGCTTAAATCGGAGTTTTCAATATTATATATCTGCGTGGCTTGGTCCCTGGGATTAAATCCCAGGCCGGCGAGAATATCTTGTTTGGCCATATCCGGTGTGATAAAGGGAGTGTAGCCGTGTTTAGTGGCGATTTCTAAAGCGTATTGAATCAGTGCCATTTCCAGTAAAGCCGCCTGGTTTTTCAGATAATAAAATTTGGCGCCGCTAACTTTGACGCCGCGGTCAAAGTCAATTAAATCCAGATTTTGCGCCAATTGCACGTGGTCAAGTGGCGCGAATTTGAATTTTGTCGGCTTGCCGTAGGTTTCCAAAACCGGATTATCTTCTTCATCTTCATCCGCGCTAATCCGGACGTCAGGATGCGTCAGGTTAGGCACAGCGTAAAGCAATTCTTTATACTTGGGCGTTAGATCGGCTAATTTTTCTTCGCCTCGTTTGATTTTCTCCCCGATTTTTTTCATTTCAGCGATAATGTCGGGCGTGGGTTTGGTT
>MNZH01000018.1 GCA_001873515.1 Parcubacteria group bacterium CG2_30_45_37
TTCCCCATAACCGGCCTTAACAGCTTGTTTTATTTCGGCAGTCACTTCAGCCTCCGGCCGGCTTTTAAGTTTGCCGCGGACATACGGGATAATGCAATAACTGCAAAATTGCTCGCAACCGTCCTGAATTTTGATGAAATAACGGCTCCGGCCCGTCATCGCCAGCCCGGCTTGAGTAGGCTGATCTATAATTTTTTTAATCTTTTCTCCTTTAAGCTTGGCCCAACAGCCAATCAACCTAATTTCTGCTTTAGGGTTTTCTTTTCTGGCTTTATTAATCATGCGCCGGCTTTTATTAATCGCAGTTTGGGTAACCGCGCAACTATTAATAATGGCGATGTCAGCATTCTCCGCAGCCGCAACCAAGCCGGCTCGCTCCAATTCCGCGGCCAATTTCCCCGAATCATATTGGTTGACTTTACAGCCTGAAGTGTAAATTTTATATGTCTTTATCTTCATACTAAAAAACCCCATTCAGGGGAATTTGAGCCGAGGAGAGGGATTGAACCTCCAACCTACGGTTTACAAAACCGTTGCTCTACCATTGAGCTACCTCGGCAATTTTGACTTTTGAGTTTTGACTTTTGAGTTAGAGCGAAACGACATGTACGCCGTACAGGATTTGAACCTGTGACCTTCTCCTTAAAAGGGAGCTGCTCTACCAACTGAGCTAACGGCGCGTAATTAAAAAACCCGTGCTTGCGGATGTAATAATTAATAATAAAATAACATATATTTTTAAAAAAAGCAAGTGGAAAATCAGTGGACAAAATGCCAAATTTTCACCCTTGATAAATCAGCCGCCCCAGTGTAGGATAAAAATATGGCCGACAACCAAACTGCCATCGCCAAACTGCCGCCGCAGAGTTTAGAAACCGAAGCTTCGCTTTTGGGCTGCCTTTTGATTGATAAAGACGCTATTTTTAAAATCGCCGACATTCTCCGGCCGGAAGATTTTTACAAAGACAGCCACGGCCTGATTTATTCGGCCATGCGCGAACTATACATTCATCACGAGCCGATTGATATTTTAACCTTAACCACCAAACTGGAAGAAAAAAACCAGCTGGAAGCCGTGGGCGGACGAACTTATATCGCCGAACTGGGCAATACCGTGGCCACTTCGGCCCATGTCGTCCACTATGCCAACACAGTCCAGCGCAAAGCCACTTTGCGGCGGCTCTTAACCGCTTCGGCGGAAATCGCCGAGCTGGGCTACCAGGAAGACGAAGAAATTGAAAAAATCCTGGACCAAGCCGAGCAAAAATTATTCGGCGTGTCGCAAAAATATTTAAAAAACATTTTTCTGCCCATAGACAATCTCTTAACCGAAGCCTTTGACCGGATTGACGAACTGCATAAGCAGAGCGGCAAACTGCGCGGCCTGCCAACCGGCTTCGGCGACCTGGATAATCTCCTGGCCGGCCTGCAAAAATCAGATTTGGTGATTTTAGCGGCGCGCCCCAGCGTGGGCAAAACTTCCCTGGCCTTGGATATTGCCCGCCAAGCCGCCATTAAAACCAAAACTCCGATCGGCATTTTCTCTTTGGAAATGAGCAAAGAGCAATTGGTTGACCGCCTGCTCTGCGCCCAGGCCGGCGTCTCGCTCTGGCGCATGCGCACCGGCAAATTGTCCGACAAAGAAGAAGACAACGACTTCTCGCGCATCGGCGACGCCATGGGGCGATTATCCGAAGCGCCGATTTTTATTGACGACTCGGCCAGTTCTTCCATTATGGAAATCCGGACCAAAGCCCGCCGCCTGCAAATGGAAAAAGGCCTGGGGCTTTTAATCGTGGATTATTTGCAGCTGATGGAGGGCCGGGGCAGATACGGCGATAACCGCGTGCAGGAAGTGGCGGAAATCACCCGCGGCCTTAAAGCCATCGCCCGCGAACTTGACATTCCGGTTTTGGCCCTGTCCCAGCTGTCGCGCGCCGTGGAAATGACCCACCCGGCCATACCGAGATTGGCGCATCTAAGAGAATCCGGCTCAATTGAGCAGGACGCGGACGTGGTTATGTTTATTTACCGCAAAGCCGTTGACAGAAGCTATAACTACGACGAACTGTCGGAATCGGAAAAGCATCGAGCCGAAGTGCATATCGCCAAACATCGCAACGGCCCGACCGGAAAAGTTGAATTATTCTTTGACGAAAACACGGTGAGCTTTAAGAGCGCGGCCAAAGCTGACTTGGAAGCTCCGCCGGAATTTTAAACCATGAATTATCCAAAATCAATTCAAAATTTGATAGATTATTTTTCTCACCTGCCCTCGGTCGGGCCGAAAACCGCCGAGCGCTATGTTTTTTATTTACTGAAAGCCCATCCCGAGTGGCTGCAAGGTTTTGCCCAGGCTATTGCCGAACTTAAAGAAAAAACCACGGTTTGCCAAACTTGCCTGTCCCTGGCCGAGTCCGACCCCTGTCCCATCTGCTCGGATAAAAAAAGAAACCAGGCGCTCATCTGCCTGGTGGCGGAGACGCGCGATTTATCGGCCATTGAAGAGACTAAACAATATAACGGCTTGTATTTTGTTTTAGGCGGCGTGATCAACACCATCGAAGGCGTTAAGCCGGAACAACTGAATATTAAACAGCTGGCGGCCAGATTAAAACATGCTTCGGAAAACTCCCCTCGGCCTGAGCTCGAGACGAAGGCAACACGAGTAAAAGAAATCATTTTAGCCTTTAACCCGGACCTGGAAGGCGAAACCACCGCCCTGTACCTGGCGAAATTATTTAAACCGTCTAAAATTAAAATCACCCGCCTAGCTAAAGGCCTGCCCATGGGCGCCGACCTGGAATACGCGGATGAAATAACTTTGGCCAACGCTTTAAAATATAGAAATGAGATATAGAAAAAATAATGCCAAAATTCAAAAAAATCCCGCTTACCGCGGGATTTTTATTATGCAATTTTCGTGATTTTCACTTTGGTGAACGGCTGGCGATGGCCAATGTTCCTTTTGTACCTGGTTTTGTTTTTGAATTTTATGACGCTGATTTTTTTATTCCGGCCCTGCTCTAAAATTTTTCCTTC
>MNZH01000019.1 GCA_001873515.1 Parcubacteria group bacterium CG2_30_45_37
TCATAAGCGATGGCTTTGCCGTAGTAGGCCGCGCCGAAGTCATTTTTTTTGGCGATGGCCGAATCATAATTTTTAACGGCTTCGTTGATATAATGTTCCTGCTCGGCCTTATCCGTCTCGGCATTGGACCTGGCCATATTGATTAAAGCCAGCCTTAAATAAGGCGTCGGGCTGTCCGGTTCCAATTCAATGGCTTTATTGTAAAGGCTTTCCGCCCATTCCAAAGCGCCTCGGACGTAAAAAGAGGCGTTTTCATAAATCAGGGCCAAAGCTTTAACGTTGGCAACATTGTTCGGCGTAATTTCCAGGGCCTTTTTGCCCTGGGCGATGGCTTGCGACAAACTATTTTCAATCACCGTCTGATTTCTCGCGCCCACGGCTTCCTGATTGGCCAGCGCCATGTAGTTATTGGACAGATTGAGGTAATAAGCTTCCTGATGAGGCGCTAAAATAATCGCTTGATTAACTAAAGCGATTTTTTTGTTAAGGTCGCTTTGCTCAAGCGATTGCCTGACGTAGAAGTCCGCCAGATACATTTTTACGCCCAGGGTGAAGACAATCACCACGCCGGCGCTCAAAGTCAGAAAGATGGCCGCCAAAGCTAAGGCGTATTTAGGCGAAGCCCGGAAAGATAAATTAAGCAGGTTAAATTTTTCCGGATAATTGACAATCGCTACGGCCACCGTCAGGATGGCGACCAGCATGAAAATTAAAATTATCGCGCTATTGACGGAGAATAACAAGCTGAAAATCAGCGCGGTGATTAAGCTGGAAAACAGGGCCAAAAGAATTGATTGGGTGTCATCAACCCGCCCTTTTAATAAAGTCAGGAAACCGATTGACAGGCCGATTAAGAAAATAATAACTAAAACCAGGGCTCCCAAGACGCCGACCGTGGCCGCGAGCTCAAACAAGGCCCCGGAACTGTTATTGAATTGAACGTCCCATAAAGGCGAGGCGTTGAAATCAATGCCTTTATATTTAACGAAGCTGTAATAAAAAGTCGCCGGACCGGTGCCGAAAAGCGGGTCGGCCTTAACGCTGGTTTTGGCGATGTCCCAAGAAGCTTGGCGCGACAGGCTTACTTCCACCGGCAGATTTAATGACATGACATTAAAATTGCCTAAAACCAAAAGAATGATTAGCAGGAGGAAGGCGGCGATGGGAGCGACTAAGTTGGAACTGGAAACTCTAACAATCTTTGAAAGTAAAAACATCAAAATTACCACTACGCCGACGATTGCCGCCGGCCAAAAAGTAAAGCCGTTAAGCAAAGATAAGATAAATAACGATAATAAAATAATCACGGCTAAAATTGTTTTAATGACCATTCGCCAAAATCGGTTAGTCAGACTGGGGTGGATTTCATTAAGCTGGGCCAAACCAACAATCAATAAAGGCAAAAGGATGATTAAATACATGGTTAAGGCGGTGAGCGAACCCAACGGATTAAAACTGGCGGCTTTAGTAAACTCCAGCGGCAACAGGAATCTGCCTAAAAGCTGTCCGAGCGAATAAACCGCGACTAAAGCGGCGGAACCGACCAGGCCCCAGAAAATCAATTTTATTCTTTGGCGGTTAATGTTGTTAACCACTAACAGATAAAATAAGACAAAAACAATCACCGCCGCCAGGCTTTTTGACGGGTCGCCGTAAATACCCAACAGGCTGTCTTTCGGGCTGATTGATAAAATGGTTGAAGTAATGTAAATTACCAGCAGCCCGATAATCGGCCAGTCAAGCGGCGTCCGTTTTATATTCAGTTCGCCCAAGATGACCGCCTTAGTCACCCAAGCGACCACGCCCAAAAGCACCAAAAAATAAAATAAAATCATTTTTTCAAAGCCGATGTTCTGCGCCACCAGGCCGGTAAAAAACAGCGGGCAAAGGAAAAAAGCCAAAAAAATCGCGCTGGCGATGACGAAATCCAAGCCTTTGGTGGTAATGATTTGTTGTTTGGAAATTGCTTTTTTCTCTTCCATAAAAATTAGATTAATTTTATTAATAACTTATTAAAATTTACCAGCCTTAATTAAGTTTCTGATTTCATTAATCATCTTAATATAAAACTCTAAATTATTCAAGCTGGCCAATCTGGCGGCCAAAGGCTCGTTAATTTTAAACAAATAATGCAGGTAGGCCTTGGAATAACCGCGCAGTTCCGCCGGGGCGCAAAAATAAATGCAAAGTATTAGCCACCAAGCCCTCCGGCCCCAGCCTGGCTTGGGAAATTTTTGACTTTTTGATTGTCTTAAACACAGAATTTTTACTCGACGATGCCGTCCGTATTGGCGATATCATCATCTTCCAGCTTAGTGGTTTTGGCTTTAAGAGTTCTATTAATCGGCATATTGGTGACGCTGTCGGATGCGGTGACGTTGGTTCCCGGCAGAATTATCATAATTTTATTGCGGTCGGCTTCTTGGGGCGTCAAGTTAAGGCTGAATTCGGCGCTGGCTTTATCGGCGGAAACCGGCAGCTGGCCGATTTGCCAGACAACCTGATTAGTTTGACTATTATAATTTATCGAGGAGTCGACCGAGGCGAAATTTTTCTCCCCCCAGGAGACGTTGGCCGGCAGGCTCACATTGATTTGCAGGTTGTTTAAGTCGTGCAGATTATTGCTAATCGTCCAATAAACTTTTAAGCTGGTGAGCTGGCCGGCTTTGGGCGGCAACGGGCCCGAGCCCACGGCGATATTGTCATCGTTAAAATACCTGACCTGCTCTTTCAAGTCCAAGTCGCTGTTAATTTTATTGGTAATGGCGTTGCTTTGGCTTTCGCCCGCGGCGCTTTTGCCGGCCAAGCTGTAATTAACCTGGCTTTTAACCTGATAAGCTTTGCTTAAATTTAAGGCGGCCAAGGGCTTTAGTCTAATGGAAAAATCAATCACGCCGCCGCCGCCGCCCGGCAAATCGGCTAAGCCGGGAATTTCCTGTTTGCTCCAGCTGATGGCGTTGCCGCCCACTACCCCGTTATTTTTATCGCTCAAGCTTTGCCAGTCTAAAAAATCGCTTTCCAGCGCCGCCATGATAATAATGTCTTTCATCGGGCTGTCGTCCAAATTTTTATAGCTGATTGAATAATTCAAAGTTTGCCCGAAATCCACGCCCTGGTCCAGCGCCGAGCCGTTAATTATCAGATTGATGTTTAAATCGCTTTTAATGACGTCGTAAACTAGGCTGGTTTCATAAAAGACATAGTCTTTGGCCGGCTGATTTTCAACCGCCGCCGGTAAGGAAAATTTTAATTTTATTTCGGCCTGCGGCTGGGTTTTCTCCTTAACTTTGAATTTCAGCTTAAAGACGTTTTCATTTTTGCCCAAATTGCCGAATAGCCAAGCCGCCTCGCCGTCCGCTTGAATGGTCGGCGCGGTGGTCGTGGCCAGAGCCGGCTTAATTATTTCCACCTCGTTAGGATATTCAAGATTTAAGCGAAAATTATTAAGGTAATTAAGGTCTTTGGCCTTGAATTTTACGATGATTTCATTTTCCTCCTTGACTAAGGCGCTCCCGGAATTAATAAAAGATAAATCCAGGCCCAAGTCGTTGATTTTTGTTTCGAAACTGGTTGATTTTTTAAATTCGCTGGAAAAATTTTGCGGCTTATAGGTGATGTCGGCCAAAATAATATTATTGGAATCAAGCGGGCCGATTAGTTTGCCTTTTATTTTTATGGCATCGCTTCTCCGCGAAGCCAGGCCGGGCAAGCTCCAGGTGTCGTTATTCCCGGTCGGCTTGGGCTCGGCTTCCAAAAAGATGAAATTTTCCGGATATTTCACCATGATTTCAATGTTGTCAATTGGCGTTTTTTCTTCGTTTTTATAATTTAAATTGTAAAAAAATTCTTCGCCGGCGGCCACTTCTTTTTTAGCTTCAAAGTTTAAACTTACCGATGACTGGCTGGAAATTTTAAGATAGATATATTTATAGGAAGCGTAAACGGCTCCGCCCAAAACGAAAACCACCGCGACCAAGGCGACTAAATTAAAAAACCAGCCGCGGCTTGGCTGCCTGGTTAACTTCCTAACGTCAACCTTGTTGCCCAGGTCGTCTTGATAAATTTTAGCTAAGCTGTCTTTAATCTCTTCTTCTTTGGCCTGGTCGGCCACGTAGTGGTCAAAGGCGGCCACTTCATCGTCGGTCGGTACCGGGCGCTCGACGAATTCCGACAAGCCGGAAGCGCCGCGCCTGATTTTGATTTCGCCGTTTTTAGGCATAAGTATGTAATTGTCATTGCGAGCGACCAAAGGGAGCGAAGCAATCTCACGAATGGCAACTTCAGACGAAAGCTTGATGTCCGTGAGATTGCTTCGTCGCTAACGCTCCTTGCAATGACCGCTTAATTAATTTTTTTCCACCATCAGCGCCATCATCTTATCCTGGTCCAAATTGGCCGTCATAAACCAGCCCCGCTGATTGGCGGTTAAACCGTCGGGATATTTCCAGAGCTGGCGGAAATTATCGCTTAATTTTAATTCGCTCAAAATCGTGGAAGAGTTCATGCCCGGCTGCTTTTGCGCCAAAAGCGAATAAGCGTAAAGCGGCTCGGGCTCAAGGTTTAAAACCCGGCCGGCTCGGTCAAAGAGCCAAGCCAAAGCGGTTTCAGCGGCCATGGATTTTTTATCGGTTAGCTTGAAAGGCAACTCGTAGACCAGATTAATCTCAATGGTTTCGCCCGGGTCCAGCTGCGTCCAGTTGGCGAACACGGTCTTATTAAACTCACTGTATATTTTAAGGCCGCTTAATTCATGGGTTTGCGCTTGGCTTTCGGCCGCATAAACTTCCGGGTCAGTTTGCGCCGTCTCGTCTATTGGCTTAAAAAATATTTTATCCACCGGCTTAAAGCCGCTGGCGGAAATAAGTTTTGCGCCGAGCGGCACGTAAATTCTCAGCCAATTAACGTTTCTGACGCCCGAGAACGGCTCGCGTTTGACGGCTTCATGGGTGCGCCTGACGGTTAAATTATCAATAATCGTGCCGTCGGAGCGGACTTGGGCCTGGTGGATAATTTGCTGTTTGATTTTTCGGTCGCTTTTGCCGCCGGCGATATTGGTATTAACCACGTTTAAATAATCGCCGCTAGTGTCGGAAATAATGCCCGCCCAGCCGAAAGCCTCGGCCTGGCTTTGCAAGGCGCTATCGGTAAAATAAAATAAAATATTTTTGTCCGCAAGCGACTGCTCCACCGCTTTCAGTAGCGGGACTAAATTATCCTGGCTTAAACGTTTAGGCAGCTCGGCCAGCAGTTTATTCATTAAATCACCGATGATTTTTTTCGGCTCTTTGGTGACGTTCGGCTTTTGCTCGGCCAATTTTTGCGTTTCCAGCCAAAAATTATCCGCGTCAATCACTAAGCCGTATTTATCTCTCATATCAATCGGCCCAATAATTTTTAAAAGCCTTTCCATGACCGTGGGCGTCAGGCTGATGACGCCGTCAACCGTGGCGCCGTCCGAATTTTCGTAAAACCAAGCGAGCTTACGAGCCGAAGTCGGCCAATCCGGCCACCAATTGGCGTCCCAAAAATGCCAATCCGCCCTGATTAGGCTTAACGGTTCGGGCGATTTTATTTTTTTTAACAGGCCGGCATCGGTATCATAGCTGCCGCCGCCGGGCGCTTCAATATTTATGAGTTCGCCTTGAGCAAAATCAACTATGGCGAAGCTGCCGATAAAACCGCCCGAAGCGCGCAGCTCGGAATTATTCTGAAAAACCAAGAGATAGCGCTTATTGGCGCTTAAGCCCAGAAAATCGCGCAAACTGTCGGCCAGGCCGATAAATTCGTTTAAGCTCCGGCTAAGCAAAGAGGCTTTCTGTTTGGCGACGATAAAATCAGGCTGGTAATTTTCCGGCAAGGCTTCAGAGTCTATTTGCTGAAGTTCAATTTGCAAATCGTTTAAATTACTCACGGCCAGCCGGCCGTAAGCGACTAAATTCGTTAAAATTTCTTTAGCCGAAGCGTTTCCGAAGTTAAACAGACTTTTTAGGGCCAAAGACAGATTTTCGCTCGCTCGGGCGCTTAACTCTCCGGCTTTTAAAATACGCGGCCCAGCCGCGGCCAGCTTAATGTCCTGGCTGGGCACGATTGCCGCCAGCTTAAAAATTAAAGAGTTAATTTCCTCAAGCTGATTTTGCGCGCTTAAAAAATTATCTCCGGCCTTGGTAAAGCTTTGGCCGGCTTGGGTAAAATCAAATTCGGCCGCGGCCTGGCCGCCGGCGGCCAAATTGGCCATGGCGCTTTCGCTCTCGCCCAGCACTTTACCCCTGATATCATCCAGCGATTTATAATAAGTAAAAGCTTTGAGCGGCAGGATAATGGCTAAAAGCACGCCGGCAAAGACGGCAACCCCCCTGACAAGGGGGGTTTTGCTCCCCCCTGACAAGGGGGGTAAGGGGGGTTGTATTTCTGTCATTGCGAGCGACCGCCGGGAGCGCGAAGTCATCGCTCCGCGAGATCTGGCGTAGCCAGACAATCTCACGAACGCCTCAACCGCCACAACTCTAGCGCTTTGAATATCCGCCGGAACATGCTTTAAAAATTTATTAAATTTTACGGCCAGCTTAATTAATAAATAATTCAGGCCGGCCAAAAGCGGCCTCATAATCGCGGCCAGAATAAAATAAACCAATCTTAAAACAAACATCACCAGCCAGCCGACCAAGTAGCAGATTTTATACGCGGCCAAAAATAAAAATTTGATTAAACTGAAAAATAACAGCTGGTTTATTATGTCATTGCGAGGAGCCGCGCCAGAATTGTCATTTCGACCCCGCAATTTGCTGGGGAGAAATCCCTTAAACGTAAATAACTTTATCCCCTCTTTCAAAATCTTCCCATAATCAACTTCCGCCAATTTTTCCAATTTAGCTTCCACTCTTTCCGT
Source organism: Parcubacteria group bacterium CG2_30_45_37 (assembly GCA_001873515.1). Lineage (GTDB taxonomy): Bacteria > Patescibacteriota > Patescibacteriia > Patescibacteriales > GWC2-42-12 > CG2-30-45-37. The sequence continues at coordinate 6,887 of MNZH01000019.1, forward strand.
TCGGCTGGATTTAACCGGTTCAGCCTTTATCTCAACCGCCGGCTGCTTTAAGTCAACCAAAAACCTGGCGGTTTTAGCCCCGTTTTTCACTTTTAAATTATACAGATTTACTTTATTTGTCATTGCGAGCGTTAGCGAAGCAATCTCACGTATTAAAAAAAATTCCGCTGATTGTTCGCGAGTTACTTGTCCACATTATTATAACATAAAAAAAGATTTCACGGCAAAGGCTTTTTTGTCATACACCCGTTATTATACAGGTGTTGCACTTACTTGTTGAACCCAAGCCCAAAACGTTTGACATTAATTAAAATTTATGCTATATTAATAAGTTAAATAATAGCTCATTTTATCAACAAGCTCTGCTATTCCGGCGGGGTTAATAACTATCATAGGAGGTTACGTCATGGTACAAGAAGTATATCCGAATGTTGTTTTATTGGAGTTCCAATTCACAAACTCCAAATTGGTGCCACCCAGCGCCCAGCGCGTCGAAAGAAACGAGCCTAAGCTCGTTGAAAAACGACAAAAAAACGGCATCGCGTCCGGCGAGCATGGTAAAGGCGAACTGGTCACAGTTAAGGAGTTCGTCAAACAGCTGTTCGGCCTTGGTTACAAACCGGCCGACCTCCATTTCTACGTGAAGGACAGCGACAAAGCGAGGGGCAGCAGCAAATCCAGTTTTGTCCTGGTGATTAACTTCACTAAGAACGGCGCGGTGGTCGGGCTGCAGAGAGAGGATGTAAAAATCCTCACACAGTTGATTGACAAAGATGCCTGGGGATACATTCATCAGTTTTTTAACCCCAATGGCATTATGTCTATTCACTGTCTGCGCCGCATACCTGACGAGGGCAACCAGCCAGAAGTCGGCGAATATATTTTTGAGCCGGATGAGACTGAAGCGGGCTGCGTTTACGAAAAGGTGGCGCAAGCCTAATGCCACGAAAGGAGGCTAATAGTTCTTTAAAGGGTCAAGTAAAAACTTGGCCTTTTAATTTTGCTAAAAAAGTAGTAAATCTTTATACATCTCCAGCGTTTTTTCCGCGCAATCATGCCAGCTGTACTTTTTAATCTGTTTATATCCCCTGTTCCGTAAATCTTCACGCAATTTTTCATCTCGCAAAGCCTCTTCAATTTTATTTTTCATATCCGCTTCATTATCCGGATTAAAATACAGCGCGGCCGGCCCAAAAATTTCCGGCAAGCAGGCTCGGTTTGAGCTTACCACCGGCAAACCGTGCGCCATGGCTTCTAAGGGCGGTAGGCCGAAGCCTTCGTAAAACGAAGGAAAAACATAAGCTAAGGCATTGTCGTAAAACTCGGCCAGCTCGTTATCAGGCACGTAGCCGGGAAAAATAATATTTTCAGAAAAATTTTTGGCGTATTGTTTTAAGCGCGAATAAAAATAATCCTCTTTGCCCACTAAAACAAGTTTCAATCCCCCCACCCCCCCTTTATCAAGGGGGGCTTTTATTTGCGCGAATACTTTAATTAAGCCCTCCAGGTTTTTATGCGGGTAAGCGTTGCCGACGTAAAGCAGGTAGGGGAAATTTAATCCCCCCTCCCCCCCTTTATCAAGGGGGGTTTTTGCCAGCTCGGCCACGCCTTCGTAAGTAACCACCACTTTATCAGGACTGATTTTAAATTGTTTAACCACGTCATTTTTAGTATATTCGGACACGGCGAAAACTTTTTTAGCCCGCTTGACCGCTGACGAGATGACAAGTTTATACGCCAAATTTTTAATTTTGTAAGTTAGCGGCCCCAAAGTGGTGGCGCGAACCGTGGGAAATTTTATTAAGATTAAATCATGAATGGTAACCACGAATTTAACCGGGCACATTATGGGCACGTTAAAATGCGGCCAATGCATTAAATCCAGATGCTCGCGCCAAATATAAAATGGCAAGATAATCTGCTCGGCCAGGCCGTACCATTTAATGTCGGCTAAAACTTTTTTCACCCGCGGACTCGAGCTTTTTAACTCGGAGAAATTTTCCCGGCGCAGAAAAATAACGTAATCATTTTCCCGGTCAAGCCCGATGATATTATCAACGATTTCCTGGGTATAGCGGCCTAGGCCTTTGCCCACCGGCCCGTAAAAGCGGGCATCAATGCCGATGCGTTTGGGTTTAGCCCCCTTTAATAAAGGGGGTAAGGGGGATTTTAAAGGTTTTTCTATATCCATAGGTTTTTTATTTAACATCTGATAAATCCCCCGCCCTATCGGGCGACCCCTTTGTTAAAGGGGTTATAAGGGACAACCGATACAGCGTAAAATCCTTAGTAATCTGCTCTATCGGTGCAATCTGTAAATTAAATTCCGGCAGTCTTTTATTGTTTAAATAATTAATATCTCGCTCCGGAAAAGTAAAATTATAATAATAGACCGGCAAGCGCCTGATTAAAGCCGCGTATTGTTTAATCATATTATCGTCGTCAAACAGGCCGACAATCACCTTTCTTTCCGGGAAAAACAATTTATCATGATAGCGGGTAATGATGACCGCCTGATTTTCCGTTAAGCCCACCACCTGGTTCAGTTCGGCGCGCGCCGCCAGCTGATTTTTCGCCGATTTAATCAAACTCTCAGCCGAGCCGGTTAGAACAAATTTCAGCGAAACCACGAAAACTAAAACCATGGCCAAGGCGCGGACGGAATAAATTAAATATTTCTTCTTAAAAAGGTTGGATAATTTTACTAAAAAAATCGCGGCCAACGGCATGGCGCCAAGGTAAATCGGCAGCCAATAGCGGACGTAAGAATTACCGATGGTAAAACTTTTTGGGTCAGGATTGTCATGAAAATTCCAGCTGCCGTAATATAAAATTAAAATCGCCGAAGCGGCCGCCAAGGCGGTGAAATAGGCGAAATGCCGTTTTTTCCATTTGCGAAATTTAAACAAAAGCAAGAGCCAGCCCAAAACCGCGGGCCAAAAAAGCCAATAAAATATCGGCGCGAAATAATAATAGAGCATTTTCAAGCTTTTCAGCGGCTGCAGCCCGAAATGAAAAAAATTGTCCTTAATTTGGATTAAATTATTTTTAATCTCCCCTGATTTAATTATCGCGTTTCCGGCGCCGGCCATGTTTAAAATTGACCGGTTCATTTCGTTGTAACCGCCCTGCCAATAAGCGCCGTAGAGAATTTTATTGTAATAAAACATCGGGCTTAAGGAAAACAAAACAAAAAATAAAAAAATCACGGGCTTTATCAGGCCGACTTTTTTAATATTAAATAGCCAGATAATCAGCCAAACTGGGGCAAGCCAAATCAGCTCCGAGGCGCGCGTCATAATTGCCAGCCCGGTGAAAGCGCCGGCTAAGCCAATTAGCAAATCCGCCCAGTACCATTTAATTTTTTTTACCGAGACTACCGCGAAATAAAAACCGGCCATGGCTAAAACCATGAATAAAACATTATGAAACAGGCTGCGGGCGCTGTAATAAATCAGCGGCGGAAAACTGGCCAAAAACAGCGCGGCGATTAAAGCGTTGCGCTTGCCGAAAATTTCCTTAATCAATAAATAATAAAAAATCAATCCCAAGGCGGCGAAAAACGGCGTCAGATAAGGAATGACTTTGTAAGACGTCAGGCTGGCGATTTTGCCGTATATTAAAATTATTCCCAAAAAACTCACCGGTTTGAGCCAGCCGTAATCGCTTCTGAAGCTTCTCGGGCGGATGATATCGCCGGCGACTAAATTATATTTTTCAAAAAAAGAGAGCCGGCCGGTCTGGGCGTAAAGCTTGCTGAAAGTATAATTAGCCGACTCGTCCGGGGACAGCCATTTTACAAAATCGTTTTTTTGCGTAAAATAGTTAAAACTGGCCGTGCCCAGAAAAAATAAAACCGCGGCCAATAGTAATATTAGCCAAAGCCAGTCTGTTAGCAGCCAGTTTTTAATTTTTGCCATAAATGGTAAAATAATAGTATGAAAATAAAGCCGCCCCATTTCCTTGATTCGCTTTTGATTTTACTTTGCCTAATCGCTTTAAGTGGCGGCTTGGTTTACCGATTTTACGCGCTCAACCGAACGGGCGTGATTATTAGCTTAATTTTAGCGGTTATTTCTTTTGTTATTATACAATATTATTACCTTATTTCCAATAAAAAAACAAGGCGGTCGGCGGCGACCAAAGTTGAAAAAATCAGTTTTAAATTTATTAATTTCTTACTTGTTACTTGTTACTTGTTACTTATTCTCTTCTGTTTTTACCTTTTATTTAAGCATGGGACCGTTGACGCCATTACTTCGCCCTGGCAAGCGGTGCCAAAGTATTTTTTCATTTTTTATTCATTGGCCAGCCTGGCTTTAATCGGCAATCTGGCGAGCAATAAAACCATCGCCTTGCCTTTATTGACGCTTCATTATTTCCTGTCATTTTCCGTGGCTTTAATCGTCTATCGGCTTGGCTACGGCTACGACCCGTTCATCCACCAAGCCACGGAGAAATTAATCGCTCAGGCCGGCGCGGTTGAGCCCAAGCCGTTTTACTACTTAGGCCAATACGCCTTAGTGGTGATTATCCATAAAATTACCGCGGCTCCCCTAGTTTGGCTGGATAAGCTGCTGGTGCCGCTTTTAGCCGCGCTATTTTTACCCTTGGCTTTATGGCGGTTTTTAAAATCCTGGTTTAATTCCCCGGCTCTGAATTTAATTTTGATTTTAGCAATCCTGGCTTTAACTTTTCCCTTTTTCATCGTCACCACGCCGCAAAACCTGGCTTATCTGTTTTTACTCTTAGCCATTCTGTTCGGCCTGGTTTGCAAAAATTATTACGATTATTTGGTAATTATTTTATTGGCCGCGGCCGCGCTGATTACCCAGCCGCTGGCCGGCATTCCGGCCGCCTTGCTTTGCGCCGGCTTGGCCGTTTACCATAGCGGCAAGATAAAGTTTAAAAAATATCTTTACGCGGGATTATTGGTTATCGCGGTTGGCCTTCTGCCGGCGCTATTTTATTTTTTGAATAAAAACCTGCCGGCCGCGGGCGCGAACGCCGCGGCCGCGCTTAATGGCAATTTATTCGGTTTAAATTCGGCCAGCCAAAGCAATTGGCTCCTAAATTTCCTTTATTTTTACGGCTTTAATCTAAAATTCGCCATCGGGCTGTTGGTTATCGGCGGAATTTTTATCGCCATAAAATACCGCGAACAATGCCGCCTTGGCTTTGTTTACTTGGCCCTGGCCTTATCACTAATCGCCTCTTATCTGATTGCCGTCCGGCTGCCTTTTAATTTTCTCATTAATTACGAGCAGGATAATTACCCGCAGAGAATCCTGGTTATGGCCGGATTTTTTCTCTTGCCATTTATAATTATTTCGGTTTACGCGCTTTTAGAAAAAATTTATCAGAAAAATAATTTTATTAAAGCCAGTTTTATTGTTTTTTTAGTCTTACTAATCAGCGCCTCGCTTTATCTTTCTTACCCGCGCTCCGACGATTATTTTAATTCCCGCGGCCGGTCGCTCTCGGCCGCCGATATCCAAGCCGTCAACTGGATAAACGAGCGCGCCAGCTCGGCTTACCTCGTCTTGGCCAACCAGCAAGTAAGCGCCGCGGCCTTAAGTCAATTCGGCTTTAAAAAATACTTTCAAACCGCCCGAGGCGAAATTTTTTATTACCCCATCCCGACCAGTTCCCCGCTCTACCAATATTATCTGGATATGGTTTATAAAAAACCCAGCCGCGAAACTATTAACGCGGCCATGGCTTTGGCGGGAGTTAACCAGGGCTATTTGGTCTTGAATAAATATTGGCGGGCTTTCGCTAAAATTCTGGCCGAAGCCAAGTTCTCGGCCGATGGCTTTCAGGAATTCGGCGGCGGCCAAACCTATGTTTTTGAGTATAACAAATAAATGTCATTGCAATGACAACGATACGCATATTTACGCTATTAACTTTAATATCTCTTTTAGGTAATTATCAATCCTAAAAAGCGCGGCTTTTTCTTTCCCCGCCGTGATTATCTCGTTTAGATTTTCCTGATTATTTATTATCCACTCCATTTTTTCGGCCAACTTTTCAACATCCGCTGGTTTAAATAAAATACCGGCGTTTTTGCTTAAAAGCTCCGGTATGCCGCCCAGCTCGCTTGCCAAAACCGGCAGTCCGGCCGCCAGCGCCCGCTGGATGGCGTTAGGGCAGTTCTCGTAAACCAGCGACGGGTAAACCAAGCAATGACTGGAACTTAGCAGTTTAGCGGCCGCGGCCTCGCCAGGCCAGTCCAGAAATTTAACGCCCGCGCCCAAAGCCTCGGCCTCGGTCCGTTTGGAGCCGTTGCCCGCGATCGTCAGCTCGGCCTCGGGGTATTTTCGCTTGATTGTTTTAAACGCTTCAATCAGTAGAAATACGCCTTTATGCTCTTCAATTTGGCCGATAAACAAAAATTTAAAATTGCCGCCCGGCCGTTTTGTCCCAGCCGCGGGCGCGGCCGCTACCGGGTTGGGCAAAACCAGCCGCTTTGATTTTATGAAAAAAATTTTATCCAGATGCATGTCTAAAAGCCAGCGGGAAGGAAAAATTACGATATCGGGCGAATCAACGATTCGGCTCATCAATCCGGCGTAATTTCTGGCCGAATAGCTGTCAATCGCTTTTTCCCGGCCATAATATAAGAGGCCGGAAGGATGAATCAGCTGGAGATCGTGCGCCAGATGAAGCTGTCTGATTTTTAGCTTCCTAATCGCCCGCGGCGCTAAAAATCCTAAACCCATTAAATTGTTGGTAATTACCGCGTCGCAATTTTCGCGCTGTAAAATTTTTTTAATTTTAAAATAGCCGACAATGTCGAACATGTCCCAAAGATGCCAAACCAACCTGAAAAATTTAGGCAATTTATTCAAATTATAATATAGGCTATTTAAATAATAAATTCGTAATTTATAATTCGTAATTCGTAATTTGCTAAAGCGTGGTTTGGTGCAAATAATAAAAACTTCGTGGCCAGCCTTAATTAGGCCATTAGCAATAGTCTCAACCACTCTTTCCGCGCCGCCGCGGTTAAACGGCTGATACAGGTTATTTATCAAACAAATTTTCATAAACGCGATAAAAATAATTTTTTCAAAGTATGGTACTAATTTATACTATACTTAACGTAATGGCAGACGGCGTCAAGCCGTTTGCCTACCTGGCCCCAGGTGTATTTTTTTTCCACCAGTTCCCGGCCCGCCTGGCCCAAGCGCTCGGCCCAAGCGTTATCGCCTAAAATAATTTTTATTTTTTTGACTAAATCTTTAACGTCGCCCGGCCTGACCAACAGCCCCTCTCGGCCGTTTCTAAAAACGCTTCTGACGCCGGGCAAATTGGAAGTAATCACCGGCTTGGAGCAAGACATGGCTTCTAGGAGCACTAAGCCGAAAGCTTCGCCCTGGTTAACCGAGGGCAAAACCAAGCAGTCGCAGTAATTATAAAAATCAACCAGCTTATTATTGTCAACGTTATCATGGAAAATGACCGATTTTTCCAGCCCCAAAGAGCGGGCGCGGCTTTTATAATGATTAAGCAGGCCGCCGCTGCCCACTACATCCAAAATCGTCGCCCGGTACCGGGGCGCTTTAATAATTTCGGCCACCGCGCCTAAAAGATTCTCCAAACCTTTGAAATAATGCGCCCGATCCAAGCCGCCGACGAATAAAATCGCTTTATGGCGGCGTTTTTTATTTAAATCATCGTGATAAGTCACAAATTGCTCCAAGTTAACGCCGAATAAAATCTGCCGGAATTTATCCGGCCGGGCCGAATAATATTTTTTTAAATCAGAATGCTTGACGTAATCCAGCGAGGCGCAGGTGATGATTTTAGCCGAACGGATGATTAGGGGCAAGAAAAAAATCCGGTATAAATAAAAAATCGCGCCGCTAAACCCTTCGGCCCGACTATCCATATGATAATGAAGAATTAATTTGAATTTTCTCCCGGCGACGAGTTTTTTGAGTAGCACCGCCTTAAGCGCTCCGTAAAAAGGATAGTGCAGTTGGATGACGTCAAAGCCGTTTAATTTCCAAAATAACTGCGGTACCAAAGCGGCGTTGCCGAACTGGAAAAGCGGCCTTAGGCGCTCTACCCTGAATTTGCCCTCGCCCGCGGTCGGCGAATCACCGCCGGCCTTGAACCGGCCGCGGTAATCGGGAGTAAAAACCGTCACTTCATGGCCCGAATCGGCCAGCACCTCGGCTAAATTATAAACGCAGTTGCCGATACCGCCGCGATAAGGCGAAAAAGTGGAAACGATTTGCGCGATTTTCATAGGCTATTTATCTTTCAAGGCGATATGCTGGACAATCTTAGTGGTGTCTTTTTCGATTTTTTCCAGCTTCAATCTTAAGCGGAAGACCAGATAAAACAGCAGCACCACGCTTAAATATAAAAGCACCTCGATGCCCGAACCGCTAAAGCCCAGCCCGGCCACCAGCTGGTCGATAAATTTTAGGCCGATAATTAACAGCGCGGCCGAGAGCCAGAAAACCAGCCAAAACAGAAACTCGCTCGCGCTGATGTAATTTTTCCGCCTTTGCCACCAGAGGCGGGAAAGAAACCAGGCGATAATTATTAGGGCGATGATTTGTTGGAACATATGTAAAATTGTTTTTAACTGGACAACCAGGCGATAAATAAATCTTTCAAGATTTTAAGGCCATCAGCGAAACTTTGCCCGAAACTATGGTAGACGACCTGGATGGGAACTTCTTTGACTTTAAAATTATTTTTTTTAACCGCAAACATTATCTCCGAGCAGTGCGCCATGCGGTCCTGCCGCCAACTGATGGTTTCGGCCGCCCGCGCCGTCAGGGCGCGAAAGCCGCTTTGCGGGTCGGTTAAATTAATGTTAAAAAATATTTTATTTACCTGCCGGGCCAGCGGCATAATCAGGTATTTTTTTAACCAAGGCATATCCGGGCCGCCCTGGTTTAAAAAGCGCGAGCCAAAAACCACGGCCGCCTCTCCGGCCAAAAGCGGCGCCAGAACCTTTTTTAGGTCTTGGGCTAAAAACTGGCCGTCGGCGTCAAAATGTACGATAATTTCCGCGCCCTGGTTTAAACAATAAGCGGTACCGGTCCTTAAAGCCGCGCCCTGACCGCGGTTGATGAGGTGGCGCAAAGCCACCGCGCCGGAAGCTTTCGCCAATTCATAAGTCCGGTCGGCCGAATCGTCGTCAACCACCACGACTTGGTCAAGCAGGGGTTTTACCTGGCTGACAACCGTGGCGATATTTTTAGCTTCATTATAAGCCGGAATAACGCAAAAAGTTTTCATATATTGTTTTAAATCGACTCCCGGACGGTTTTCAGCCCTTTGCTGGCGCGCAGGTCGTCAATAGTTTTTTCCAGCCCTTTTTCCAAAGTAGCAATCGGCAGCCAGCCCAACTCGGCGCGCGCTTTAGAAATATCCGGCAGGCACAATTCGGTGATGAATAAATGCCGAGCGGCGTATTTAATTTTTGACTTTGAACCCAATTGGTCAATAATAATTTGGCAAAGCTTAGTCAAATTAACGTCAACGTCCGAGCCGACGTTAACCGGCTGGTTAATATCACTTTCCATCAATTTCAGGATAGCGTCAAGGCAGTCGCTGACGTAGCAAAGCGAGCTGGAAAAATTTTTATCGCCCGGAATCACCAAGTCGGCGTTGTCCAGGGCGCTATTGATAAAATCCGGAATCAAGTTGCCGTCGTTTAATTTCAAGCGCGGCCCGTAAATTCTGAACAGGCGGATGATTTTCGTGTCCAGCTTATGGACTTGGCGATAATTTTCCGTTATAGTCTCGGCGAACCTTTTGCCTTCGTCATAAGAGCTGCGTTCGGACAAAAAATCAACACTGCCGAGGTAAGTTTCCTTAACGCCTTGGCCGCCGTGGCGGTGCGGGCCGTAAACCACCGAAGAAGAAAACTGCATGAATTTCGCCTGATAGCGCCCGGCCAAATCAAGCAGATTTTTAACTCCGGCTGAACAGGCCAACAAGGTGGCAAGTTTATTGGCGGTAAAATTCTTGGGCGAAGTCGGGCAGGCTAAATTGTAGACTTCCTGGATGCCCTGGAACTCAATCTTGAATTTTTGCAATTCGGGCAATTTCTCCAGCTCAAACGGCTGGCTGATGTCATGCTTGATAAATTCAAAATTCGGGTCGGCCAAAAGATGGTCGATGTTTCTTTCGTCTCCGGTGGAAAAATTGTCAAGGCAAATTACTTTGGCGGTCTGGATTAGCCGGTCGCATAAATGCGAGCCGATGAAGCCGGCGCCGCCGGCGACCAGTACGTTTGGTTTGTCAAAAATTGCTCGTTTAGTCATAAAATTATCTGTCATTGCGAGGAGCGCTAGCGACGAAGCAACCCCACGGACACCAATTCTTTGCCCGAACTTGCCATTCGTGAGATTGCTTCGCTCCTTTCAGTCGCTCGCAATGACATTATTATTTACTTTTATTGAACCGACGTTAACGCCGCCGGTAAAGCTTTCGCCGTAAGAGTAGAACGAGCCGATGATGCGGCCGTTGGCCGCAAACACCCGGACATGGGGCGCACCGCCCGGCCCGGCCGCGGCCACGATTTCATCCAAGCCGTCACGGTCAACGTCGGCCACGGCCAAATTGACGCCGCCGCGAAAATTGCCGTTAAAAGCGAACCAATGGCCGACTAACTGGCCGTGGGCGTCAAATAATTTAACGTGCGGCCCGCCGCCCGGCCCGGCCGCGGTGATAATGGCCGCTCGGTTGGTTCTGGAGCCGCCTTTAACATTGGCCACCGCCACCGCCACGCCGCCGCGGAAAGCCTTGGGATAGGCCAAAAATTGGCCTTGCAAAACGCCAATGGCTTTAAAAATCCTGACCTCGGGAATTTTACCCGTGGCTAAGCCGGTGATGATTTCCGCCTCGCCGTCGCCGTCCAAGTCGCCGGTGGCGATATTCAAGCCGCCCTTGAATTTATTGTCGTAAGCGTAAAAAGAACCCAAAAAACCGCCTTGGCCGTTAAAAATCTTAATTTCCGAATCTCCGCCCGACGCGGCCGCCACGATAATTTCGTCTTTGCCGTCGCGATTGACGTCGGCCGTAGCCACTTTGACGCCGCCGCGGAAATTGGTTTTAAAAGCGAAGAACTGGCCGACCAAGCCGCCGCTTAAATTAAAAATTCTGATGTGCGGCCCGCCGCCCGGCCCGGCCGCGGCCACGATTTCCGCCTGGCCGTCGCCGTTAATATCGCCGGAGGCCAAAGTAAAGCCGCCTTTGAATTTGCCAAACGGATTAAACTCTTTTTCCACCACTCCGTCCTGGTCGGTGATTTTTAACGGGCCGACCGAAGCGCCTTGCGGCCCAATCAGCAACTTTTCATTTTTATTTTTTAAAGCCGACTCGGCCCGGCTCACCGCGGCCGCCAAATTAATCCGGCCCCGCCCGAGCTTATCCGGATAATCAGGATTAACGCCGCTGATGCTGTCGACCGTATCCAGTAAGGCTTTAACTACCTGGTTTCTATTTAAAGACGGGTTGGCGGCCTGAATTAAGGCCAGACCGGCGCTGACTAACGGCACGGCCACGGAAGTGCCGGACCAGTAGCCGTCGTAGTATTTGTCAAAAGATTGGTTGTTAAGATACTGCGTCGGGGCGTAGACCACGGTGCCGTAAACGCTTAAGCCGGGCGCGGCGATGTCAATGCATTTTTTGCCGAAACTGGAAAATGGCGCCTTTTGGTCAATCGTGTCGGTCGCGGCCACGCCAATCACCCGATTCTCGCCGCTCAAGCCGTCCAGACAAACCGGATACATGGGCGTTTCATCAAGGTTGTAGCCCTCGCTTTGCCCTTGTTCGTTGCCGCCGGCAGCCACCACGATAACGCCGGCGTCATAAGCTCGTTTAACCGCGTCGTCCAAACTTTTGGAATAGCCGAAGCCGACAAAACTTAAATTAATGATATTGGCCCCGTTGGCGATGGCGTAATCAATCGCCTTAATCACTTTGGCAGTGCCGCCCTCGCCCTGGTCGTCCAAAACTTTAAGCGGCATCAATTGCGCTTTCCAGCTGACGCCGGCCACGCCGGTGGCGTTGTTGCCCGCGGCCGCGGCGATGCCGGCGACAATCGTGCCATGGTTAATGCCGTCTTCGTTAAAACCAGCCTGGAATTTAGGCGACGGGTCGGCCGTGTTATTGACAAAATCCCAGCCGTTAAAATCGTCAATAAAGCCGTTTTTATCGTCATCCAGTCCGTTGCCGGCGATTTCTTTTTTATTTTGCCAAATATTATCTTTTAAATCCGGATGGCTAATTTGCACGCCCGAATCTAAAATCGCGATGACCACGTTCGGACTTTCCCGAACCTGGTTCCAGGCTTCCGTGGCTCTAATTTTTTGCAAATACCATTGATTGGCGAAAAAAGTATCCGACGGGATAATGGCGGCGCGATAAGTATAGTTGGGTTCGGCGTAGTCAACCCACGGCAAATTTTCGTAATAATTCAAAATTTCCTCAAAATCGGCGATTTGAGCGATTTTTATGGCAACCGGCTGGCTCACGCCTTTGAATTTAACCAAGATTTCATCAGCCAGGTATTCGGCTCGAACCGGCGCGACCAGGCCAAAATCAGCCAAAGAGAAAAAATTAAAGCCAACTAAAGCGCCGGCTAAAAATATAATAAAAAAAGATGTTGTCTTTTTTTTCATAACATCTTTATTATAACATATCTATCTTAGCTTGGGAAAATGCTCTCCAGCACCGCCAAAGTTTCCCGAGCGCATTTAACCAAACTAAAATCTTTGACCCTGGCCAGGCCGCGCGCCACCAACTCGGTGGCGCAATTTTCGTCTAGTAGCGCCTCGGCCATTTTTTCCGCCAGGTCATGCTTATCGCTTGGATTAAAAAATAAAGCCGCGCCGTCCGCCACTTCTTTGAGCGGAGCGATAGCCGAGGCGACAATGGGCGCGCCGCAGGCCATGGCCTCAACTAAAGGGATGCCGAAACCTTCATAATGCGAAGGAAAAACAAACAGGGCCGCGCCGTTGTAGATATAAGGCAAGTCAGCTTCCGGCACCCAGCCGGTTAAAATAATCTCGTCAAGCAAATTAAATTCTTCGGCAACGTATTTGACTTCAGCAAAGCCCAGGCTGGCCTGGCCGGCTAAAACCAGCTTGTGTTTAAGCTCTTTATGCCGTGCCTTCATAATGGCGAAAGCGTTAACCAGGGCCGGCGTATTTTTCTTCTTTTCCAAGCGGCCAACGTAAAAAATATACGGCCGCTTGATGCCGTATTTATTTAAGACCTGGTTGATTTTCCCTTGGTCGGTGATTTTTTTATAAATGGCGTCGTTATAACCGTTATAAACCACGGCAATCTTGTCACCCGCGGCCCGGTAAACTTTGATTAACTCTTGTTTGGTAAAATTGGAAACAGCAATGATTCTGCTGGCGTGCTTTAAGGCGAACTTGGTTGACCAGGTCTGGTAATCAAGCGTGGCGGCGCCGAACTTGCCTAGGGTAAAAATTCTCGCCAGATAATCAAAAATTTTACCGGTCAAGCCGGCCGGGCCGATTTTATCAGAGCGGTAAAGCCCGCGCTCCCGTTCAAAACCGATGTCATGGATGGTTACCAGAGATTTTCTGGGATGGAGGAGCGGCAAGGCGTGGGCCGGGACGAATAATAAATCCGGCGGCTGAAATAACATCTCCAGCGACAGCCGGATTTGCGTCCAAAAATAAGTGAGCGGCCAATTTAAAACTTTGGCCCGAAAATTGCCATGGCCGCGAACCACCTCGGCCAAATCGTCGTTAAGCGGCTGGTCGCTATACAAAACATATTGGTTAGCCGAATCAATGGCCGCCAATTCTTTGATTAAATGATACGAGTACCATTCCGTGCCGCTTTTGAATTTTCTGTTGGCGCGCGAAGCGTCAAGGCCTATAAGCATAAAATTATTTAGTAGCGAAGATTGACCTTTTATACGAATCTAGATTCTCCAGCGCTATCCCCGTGCCTTTAGCCACGCAGAGCAAAGCTTCATCGGCCACGTAAGCCGGCACGTCGGTGGTGCGGGCGAGCAACTGGTCGATGTTTCTTAAGAGCGCGCTGCCGCCGGATAAAACCATGCCTTTATCCATAATGTCGGCCGCCAGTTCCGGCGGAGTCTCCTGCAGGACCTTTTTGGTCGCGTTAATAATGGCTTCCAGTTCGTTTTGGATGGCCTCGGTGACATCGTCGGAATTGACCGTGATGTTTCTGGGCAGGCCGGTGATCATGTCGCGACCGCGTATTTCCATGGTCAATTTGTCTTCTAAATACAGGGCGCTGCCGATTTTTATTTTAGTGTCTTCGGCCGTGCGCTCGCCGATGGCCAGATTGTATTTGCGCCTGATGAATTCGGCAATGGCGGCGTCAAATTTATTGCCGCCGATCCTGACTGAAGTGGCCGTGACCACGCCGCCCAAAGAAATCACCGCCATCTCCGAAGTGCCGCCGCCGATGTCAACAATCATATGCCCCGAAGCCGAACCAATCGGGATGTCCGCGCCGATGGCCGCGGCAATCGGCTCTTTAATGATATAAGCCGCCCGGGCGCCAGCCGCAATGGTGGCGTCAATGACGGCGCGGCGCTCGGTTGACGTAATGCCGGCCGGCACCGCCACCATGACTTCGGGCCGGAATAATCTGATGCCGCCCAAGGCTTTATTGATGAAATATCTTAGCATGGCTTCGGTAGTATGGTAATCGGCGATGACGCCGTCTTTTAAGGGCTTGACCGCCACGATGGTATCCGGCGTACGACCCAGCATATCCTTGGCTTCGTTGCCCACGGCTAAAATTTTCTTGTCTAGTAATGAAATCGCCACCACGCTGGGCTCATTAATAATAATGCCGCGCCTGGGCAAATGCACTAAGGTGTAAGTTGTGCCTAAATCTATGCCGATGCGCTTAATAAACATATTTGTATTGTCATTGCGAGGAGCCTGTAATCAGGCGACGAAGCAATCTCGCGTATGGCGTATTTCGCAAAAGCTATCCATTCGTGAGATTGCTTCGCCCCGACCAAAGCGTCTGGGCTCGCAATGACATGCTCTTTAAAAATTTATCTCAAAGCTTTTATCCCGGTCCAGCTTTCCTCCCCACTCCAGCTCGTTTAAGCCGCGGCGGCGAACAGACAGGCTGGCCGGGCTATATGATTTTATCTCATTTAGAAAGCTTAAGTCAACCGCCGCCTGCCCGGTTTCTTTGCCCGGCTGTTTTTGCAGGAAAAGCGAGTAATTTCCGTGGTTTACGACTGAAGCCGGCAATTTATAATCAATTGTCAGGTTAGTGATTTCGCCCGGCGCCACGGTTAAATGAAAGCCAAACCAGGTTTTGCCCGCTTCCGCGCCCGAGCCGATCTGCTCCGGCCGATAGCCACTAATCTTGATTAACTGGCTGCCCGACGGGACGTAAACCCGGGTGTAGCTTTTATAGGCGCTGGTTTTCCAGTCCACTTGGCCGTTATGCGAATAGCTTAAAGTCAATCTGGCGAACAGGCCGTCGGCGCCTTGGCTGACTTGATAATTTAAGCCGCGGCTCATCACCGCATCGGTTTTTAAAGCCGCCAGATTGGCATCCACCGCGTAAAGATAATCGCCGTCATGATTTTTTATTTCCCCGCCCCAGCCGCTCTCGACCGCTAATTTTTCCAGTTGGTTATCCGAAAAATAAAAAAGCAGGTTTTTTTCATCCAAATTGGCCGCTAAAACTTTGGCCGCCGCCGCCCAGCTGGCCGCCGGCAAGTCAAAAATTTTTATTTTTAGCTCCTTGGCGATTAAGCCAATGACTTCTTTTCTCTGCCATTTAGGCACGCCCAGAACCTGGTAGCCTTTTTCCACGCGGTACTCCAGCAGTTCGGTGAAATTGTTTTGGTTATAAATTTGGCCTTCAATCGTCAGCGGCCCGGTGATTTCTATAAGGTCGGTGATTAATTTCGGCGTTAAGGCGATCAGGCCGTCAAAATCGGAAATTTTTTCCGCCGCCGGATTTAACCGGCTTTCCAAATCGTAAAACCAATTTATCTTTCGGGCCGCGGTCGGCCAGTCCGGCGACCAATTGGCATCCCGGAAGTACCACTTGTCGTTAAGATATTTTTTGATCGGCTCGGGCGGCGCCACCGCCATTTTGTCCTGGACCGGCATATCCAGGTGATAAACGTCATGAGTGATAAAATCCGTAATTTCCCCGTCTTTAATCCGTAAGATTCCATAAGTGCCTAAAAAGCCGCCGGTCGGCCTTAACTCATCCGAATTTTCCAAAAGCACCAAAAATTTAGTTTCTTCCGGATAGCCGGCCAAGGCCGGAATCAACTGCGACATGGGTACGGCTTTTTCCAAAAGTTGGCTAACCTTACTAATTTTTTCACTGGCTTCGACAATTTTTCCTTTTAAGATTAAAAGCAGTCCGCGCGCTTCCACCTGCTCCAAATTTAATAAAACCAAGTCCAAGTCGGCTTTGATGCCGTTAAGTTCCGGCGCTGATTCAAATATTTTTTGTAAAATCCGGCGTTTTTCCGTGACGCTGAATTTGGAAAAGCTTAACCTTTTGTCCCCGCCTACCACCGCTTCCAGGCTGGCGCCAAAGTCGGCCGCGCGATAAACCGCTCGGCTTAAAAACTGGCCGGCCACCAACAGGCTCTCAATCTCATTAAACTGGCTTAAAACCGCGGGCCGGCGATTTAGCAAAGCCGCTTGCTTCATCTCGTCCAGCGCGGCGGCCGCTAAATTAAAATTATTCTCCGCCGCTTGACTCGCCCCCATCGCCTGGCTGAACTTATCTTGTCCGATTAAAGTTATCGCCTGTTCTAAATTATTTTTGCCGGCCAGCGCCTGGCCATAAATTGTTTTTAAATTTAGGAAGCTGACGGAAAATAAGACCAAAAAAATCGCCAGTAAAGCTAAGACCAGCCAGCTGAAATATTTTAAAAATTTACGGGCTCGAATCAGCCGCCGGCGGGTTTTCCTGGCCGGAATTTTCCCGGCCAAACTGTCGGCCGTCCGCATTAAGCCGGCGAAGTCCAAAAACTTTTTTCTTTTAAAATTAAACATTAATTTTTTCCGCGTTGCTTATGATTTTTTTAAATTTTTCCACGAACTCGTCAAGATTAAAATCAATTTTCAGAAGATACAAGTCCGCGCCCAATTTAGCCGCCCGCTCGCGGCTATCGTCGTCGCTTAAATTGGTAAAAATATAAACCGGCAGGCCGGTAAACTGCGGGTCGGTTTTTATTTCTTTTAACACCTCAAAGCCGTCAACCCGAGGCAGAATGATGTCTAAAATTACGTAATCCGGCTTTAGTGCCCTGATTTTTTCCAAAATCTCCTCTTTCTCCGAGCCCGCGTCCGTGGCCACGGAAAAACCCTCCACGCTAAATTTGGCCTGGAGGCCATAGAGCAAATTAACGTCGTCCTCAATTAATAAAATTTTTTTAGCCATATTTTTTATATTAGTATTACTGCTATCATTATACTAACTTTTCCATATTTTTTCAACTTAAAAAAACACCCCGAAAACAGGGTGTTTTTCTTAAAAAATGAGTAACTGATTTCTAAGCTTTGCCTAAAATTCTGAACATGGTCGTGCCGCAAACCGGACATTTGCCCTTCATCGCCCTTCTTTTCATCCCGCCCTTGCCGTTCATGGTCACCTCGTTGGCATCCGCCATTTCCTGTTTAGCCTTGCATTTAACGCAATAAGCTTCCATAAAATTTTATGATTAATAATTAGGCTGATTTAATCTTAGCATAAATGTTATAAAGATACAAT
>MNZH01000077.1 GCA_001873515.1 Parcubacteria group bacterium CG2_30_45_37
AAAGACAATGATTTCAGCCATCCCAATTTAAGGGTAATTAAGCGGCTGGAGCGGGCGGGCGCGAAGATTTACCGGACTGATGAAAATGGAACGGTGAGAATTGAGAGCGATGGCGAAAAAATTAAAGTTAAATAACTCCTTGCCATTTTTTAAAATAGTGGTATAATTTTAAATAATCGCCCAAAGCAGGCGTTATTTATTATTATATGGTTACACTTAATAAAAAAATTTTAGTGATAGAGGACGATGCCATGATCAGCTCCATGTATAAAACCAAATTTGCCGCCGATGGTTTCGCGGTTGCTATCGCCGGCGACGGCGAGGCTGGGCTGAAATTGGCCAGACAAAAAAAACCGGACATCATCATGCTGGACGTGATTTTGCCGCGGCTGGACGGCTTTTCGGTTTTGGAAGAGTTAAAAAAAGACTCGGCCACCAAAGACATTCCGGTGATTATGCTGACTAACCTAGGCACGGAAGAAGATAAAGTCAAGGGCGAAAAATTGGGCGCGGTTGATTATTTGGTTAAAGCCAGCCTAACCCCCGGGCAAGTCAGCCAGAAAATAAAAACAGCTTTAAATATTCAATAACATTGGTCCCATTGCCGCCAGGTTGTGGGAAGGGATTAGGTTATGAAAATTTACGAAAAGGATTTTCCTTACATTAAAACTAAGACGGCGGGAGTAACTAAGAAATTCAACTTAGCCGACCCGGCCGAGCGCCGGGAATATTTTTCCGCCAAAGCCGGCGCGGAAATTAAACTGATTAAAAAGTATTTGGCAGCCAATACTCTCGTGGCTTATTTTTTGGGCAAAAAAAATTCGGGCAAAGGCACTTATTCCAAATTGATGAAAGAAATTTTCGGCGAGGATAAGTTTAACCATATTTCCGTGGGCGATATCGTGCGCGACGTGCACGCCGCCATGGCCGATGGGCCAAGAAAAGCCGAGATGCTCAAATTCTTGGAAAAAAATTATCGCGGCTACATTTCCATAGAAGAAGCGATTAAGGCGCTGCTTTCCCGAGACACTAAAACCTTACTGCCCACCGAATTTATTTTGGCGCTTATTAAGATGGAAATCAGCAAAACGCCGAAAAAATCTTTGTTTATCGACGGCTTTCCGCGCGAACTGGACCAGGTATCTTATTCGCTGTTTTTAAGCAGTTTGATTGATTATAGGAGCGACCTGGACATTTTCGTGGCCATCAGCATCCCGGAAGCGGTCCTGGACGAGCGCATGAAGTTCAGGGTGGTCTGCCCGGTCTGCCACACGCCCAGAAACCTAAAGCTGTTTGCCACCAAAGAGGTGGGTTATGACCAAGAAAAAAAAGAATTTTATTTAAAATGCGACAACGCGGAATGCCGGGGAGCCAGAATGGTGGCCAAAGAAGGGGACAGTTTAGGCATTGAAACTATCAGGAACAGGTTGGAATTGGACGAGAAGTTAATTGAAAAAGTTTTTACTTTGCACGGCCTGCCCAAGATTTTATTAAGAAATTCTTTGCCGGTAACTTCGGCCAAGGAGCTGGTTGACGATTATGAAATTACGCCGGAATATGTTTATGAGCTTGGCGCCGACGGCCGGGTTAAGACCAGCGAAAGATCCTGGACAATGAAAGACGATGAAGGCGTTGATTCTTACAGCTTATTGGCGCCGCCGGTGGCTTTGTCTTTAATCAAGCAGCTGGCCGGAGTGATTAAAAAGTAGAATTTGACAAAAAAGCGATGATGTCGCTTAAGCGACGACTCCCCATTTTTTATTTAAAATTAGCTATTTTTTTATTTTATTTGCTAAAAAATTTGATTTTTACGTAATATTTGTTATAATTATCCACAGGTAGTAACACTACTATCTTTAAATCAAATATGATCAAGACAATACAAAAAACTGCTTATTACTTTAGCTTCTGGTTTACCACTCGGAGAGCGGTTTTTTGTGGTGTTTTGACTAGTTAACAAGTTAAAACTCACTAGGGAAAACAGACCGGCTCTCCGCAAGAGAGTCGGTTTTGTTTTTGGCGACGAACATTTCAATAAAAAAGGAGGAAAAGTGTTATGAGTGAGAAGGTGGAAAGGCGAGATAATCAAATTCCTTTCGATCAAATGCGCCTGCTATTGTTGTCGATGGCCGCGATCAAGGAAGGGGACATGGAGAGAGTTGAAAAAATCAGAATAGAAGCGGAGGCGTTGGGCATTAAGATGGGGCCTGGCAATAATGTGGCTTAGTGATTCAGTCATCCATGCAAGGCCGCGGCTGTTGTTTTTAACAACAGCCGCGGCTTCTTTTTTTATTTTCTTGCTTAATTTTCAATAAAATTTTATAATAAAATTACCTAAAATATTTAATCGCGGGATATAGTATAATGGTAGTACGCGAGCATGGGGTGCTTGTAGCCCCGGTCCGATTCCGGGTATCCCGACATACATAAACTTTCGTGTTCACGGAGTGCGTCCGCCTTAAGGGCGGACGCACGGATTAAAAAAAAGTTTTTAAAATCAGCATTAAAATCAGCCAAAATTTTCCACTCCTCCCGCCACTCCCAAACCACCTCTCTATTTAGCAAACGGCGGTTCGTTCCAATTTTTTCCGCCAATGATTTTATTTCGTAAAAAATGAACAATACTTAACGGGCAAATCAATTTACCGGATTAAACGGAAATGTAGTTTTGATTTCAAAACCGCGGATAACATCTTATTTAAGCTAAATTTTCAAAGTGCGTAAGTCATGTTAAGAATTAAATTGTTTGCTAAAAAATAAATTGGGTAATTAAGGAGGCAAGCAAAATTAGGGTGAAAGTTATCAGCATTGTCTGGAAGGGCATAGTTTTGCCGCGGCGCTTGGTAATAAATTTACTAAGCGGTGATGCCTGGTAAACCAGCATAGCACCGACTAGGGCTCCGACCAGAAACAGATTAATCAAGTAAGTGCGATTTAGCCATGAGCTGTAGTCACCGCTCCAACTGACGTAGATTGAAGTGTAATCGGCCAAAAGTGTTTGCAGGGGCAAGACGGTCGTTAGCCAGGAAAACGCAGCGATAACGTTATCTTGCCCGGGCAGATATTTTTTGGTAATCATTTTTCCCAGCCACAGGCCGAGCGCCACGGCGAAAGCGCCGATTAATAAGCCGGTGGTCAGTCCGTTAACTCCCAGCTTGTAAGCGCCCAAAGCCGCCAATCCGGCTCCGGCCGTGCAAAGCGGGCAATGCGCCAAGGCGGCGGCCGGAGAAATCAGGGTGGCCAGGCTGATTATGCTGAATAATAATTTTAATTTTGCTCTTTTTCTCATGCTGGCTGGTTATAAGCTTAAATACAGCGATGATGAGCTGATGTCAGAAAAACCGGCAATGTTGAAAGTCTCGGTTTTTCTACCCGGCATGCCCGGCGAGCCGGCCGGCATTAGCGGTAAAGCGATGCCCGCCAGATTCGGCCTTTCGGCTAATAATTTTTCAATCGCTTCAATCGGCATATGCCCCTCTACTGTATAATTTTCTATTAGCGTAGTATGGCAGCTGGACAGCCCATCGCTTACGCCGAATTGTTTTCTTATAGCCGGAATATCCTCGGTTAATTTTTCTTCTACCTGAATCCCTGCGCGCTTAAGATAGCCCACATAGTTGGCGCAACAGCCGCAACCGGCGGAACGATAAACCACGGCGGCTTTTTCTTTGAGCGGGCCGTTATCAGCGACTCGGTTATTGTTAACCGTTATGATAATAAACGTCGCCGCGATCGCCAGAACCATTACCGCCAACAGTTTTGTTTGACGAAAATTTATTGGCATATATTTGCCGCTTTATCTCATGCCAGCCGAACTCAAGCGGGCGAATTCAAAAAAAATAAAACTAAACAACACTATCATGATGACCGGCGCGGCCAGGGATAGATAGTTGGTTTTTCCCGGCCGGAAATATTTAAGCGAGAGCGAGTTGGTGACTACGGAAATTGAACTTAAGGCCATGGCCAGTCCGGCTAGTTCTGGTTTTAAGATTAAGCCGGCGAAAGCGAAAACCCGAGCCGCGATCGGTATGCCGATGACGTTATAGAACAAAGCGAAGAACATATTCTGCTTGATTTTAGACATGGTTTCTTTGGATAATTGAATCGCGCTGACCACGTCGTTTAAATCGTTCTTTACTATAACTATACCGCCGGTTTCCATAGCCACGTCTGTGCCCGAGCCCATGGCGATGCCTAAATCAGCTTGCGCCAAGGCCGGCGCGTCATTGATGCCGTCGCCGACCATGGCGACAGCCCGCCTGCGGCGGGAATTTCCAATTTCCAATTTCCAATTTCCAATTTCTCCGTTTTGTATTTTTTTGACCATATCGGCTTTATCTTGCGGCAGAACTTCGGCCATGATATTATCAATGCCGGCTTGTTTGGCAATGGCTTGAGCGGTACGCTCGTTGTCTCCGGTGATCATCCAAACTGCTACGCCCATGTTTTTTAATTTGGCCACCGCTTCTCTGGAAGTATCTTTTATAGTGTCGGCCACGGCCACGGCGCCGATGATTGTTTTTCCCAGGGCCAGTATCATAGCGGTTTTACCCTGATGCTCCAATTCTTTTAGTCTGGCTTCAAGCGGGATAGCGTCAATTTGGTTTTCGGCCATTAAAATTCTCGTGCCAAAAAGAATTTTTTCCCCACTTAAAGTCGCTTGAACTCCCTTGCCAGGCACGGCCAAAAAATTTTCCATGGGTAGCAATTCAATTTTTTCTTTCTCGGCTTTTTTGACAATAGCTTCAGCCAGCGGGTGTTCGGAATGTTTTTCAATTGACGCGGCGATTTGTAGTATTTTTTCATTCTTAATTTGGATGACATCTGTCACTTCCGGCTTACCTTTAGTAAGCGTCCCGGTTTTATCAAAAATAATGGCTTTAATCTTGCAAGCCGCTTCCAGGGGTTCGCCGCCCTTAACCAAGATGCCGTATTCGGCGCCTTTTCCGGTCCCGACCATGATCGCGGTCGGCGTGGCCAGGCCCAAAGCGCAAGGGCAGGCGATAACGATTACGGCCGTAAAAGCCATTAAAGCGAAAGCCAAACTTGAGCCTAAGAGAAAAAACCAGGCGGCGAAAGTCATGATCGCGATAGCAATAACGATCGGCACGAAGCGGGCGGAAATGGCGTCCGCGAACGCTTGAATCGGCGCTTTGGAGCCTTGCGCTTCTTCCACCACGCGGATAATTTGCGCCAGAGCGGTTTCCGCGCCCACGCGCGTGGCCTCAAACTCAAAACTGCCGTTTTTATTAATAGTGACGCCGAACACCATATCGCCCGGGTGTTTTTCCGTGGGAATGCTTTCGCCGGTGAGCATGGATTCGTCCACGGCCGAGTCGCCTTTAATGATTTTCCCGTCAACCGGAATTTTTTCGCCCGGCCTGACGATTATGATATCGCCTTTAACTACTTCATCAATGGCGATGTCCTTAACCGCGCCATCGCGGCTGACCCGCGCGGTTTTGGCCTGAAGCCCCATAAGTTTTTTTATGGAGTCAGAAGTTTTTCCTTTGGCTCTAATCTCCAGCCATTTGCCCAAGACAACGAAGGTTATTAAAAAAGCCGCGGTTTCAAAATACAGCTCCGGAATTTTTTCTCCGCCTAGTCCGATTAGTGAACTGGTTTGGGCAAAGTAGATGATAAAATAAATTAAGCTGTAAAGATAAGCGGTAGAAGTGCCGATGGCGATTAGGCTGTCCATGTTAAAGGTTTTCATTCTCAAGCTTGACCACATGCCTTTATAGAAGCCGTAGCCGATGATAAACTGCACCGGCGTGGCCAAGACGAGCGAGACGATGCCGAAATAAGGCGGCAGACTAGCCGCGCCAGGCAGCCATTTAAAGAAATCCAAGAGCATGAAATAGAGCATGGGCAGGCTTAAGACCAGGCTGAACATGAATTTTTTGAAGTAGTCTTTAATTTCCGCCTCTCTTTTTCTGGCTTCAAATTCCGTGTCTTTGACGTCAACCATCTGGGCTTTATAGCCAGCGTCTTTTACGGTCGCGATCAAGTCGTTTAGATTGCCGCGGCTTTCATCGTAAAGCACCGAAGCTTTTTCCGAGGCGAAATTAACATTAGCGTCTTTTACTCCGGAGACTTTTTTTAGCGAGCGCTCAATGATAGTGGCGCAGGAAGCGCAGTGCATGCCGGAGATATGTAGAATGATTTTTTGCGTCATATGTTTAGATTACGCCGTAGCCGTTTTTGGTTATAGCTTCTTTTATTTTTTGCTCGTCGATGATTTTTTCATCATAGTCAACCGTGGCCTGGCCGCTCGGAAAATCAACTTTGGCCCTTAAAACGCCTTTGGCTTTTAGCAAACTGTTTTTATTAACCGTCGCGCAGGAAGCGCAAGTCATGTTGGTTATTTTGAATTGTATTTTCATAAGATTATTAAGTTAGTTATTCTACGACAATAGCGCCGTAGTTAATCATGCCCATACTGCAAGTTATGTCATAACTTCCGGGAGTTGTAGGCGTGAATTCCATATTGATGGGAGTACCGGCGGTAAGAGGAACAGCGTTATTATATAAGCCCGGAATCATAATGGCATAACCGCAGCCGCGTCCATCATCTCTAACATCAATAGTGAACTTAACATTCGTGCCGGCCTTGACTTTAAAGGAATTGGGCTGTAAAAAGTTACTCGCCGTGTAGGCGGCGTTAATTATTTGAGTATCGCCTGCAACTTGGGCAATAGTTTCGGCGGCGTCTTTTTTAATTTGCGCGCCGCCGCCCCCGCAACCGCCGCAACCGCCACCTGTGCCGCCGCCGCAACCGCCACCTCCGCCGGTTGCCGTCGCGCCTCCGCCACAGCCTCCCGCCGCTCTTGGCCCCGGCTGGCTCGCGCTGGCTGAATTAACGGCAGAACCCCCCTTGCCCCCCTTGTCAGGGGGGGGAGACTGGCGCCTTGCCGTTTTTATCAACCACGTTAAACACGCCGGTGTACATGCCCATGGAGCAGGAGAAAGGAATGCGTCCGGTTTCTTTAGGCGTGAATTCAATGATATTTTCTCCCTGTTTTAAATATTTTCTGATGTTATATTTAGGCATGCTTAAACTGGCCGCGCAGGAATATGGCGCCTGCGCGTCAATAATCCATCTGACCGGAATGCCCTGGCGAATGGTAAAGCTGTTGGGCGAGTAGCCGCTGCCGGTTTCCGTCATCCTAACAACTTGCACGCCGTTTTCCAAAGTGACATTTGGGTCGTTTAAATTAACGGCGTTTTCGGTTTGGCCGTAGGCAAAGTTAAAACCGGTTAAGTTTAAACCATTGGACAGGTTGAAGATGGCGAAAAGCAAAACCACCAGACCGGCAAACTTAAAGAATTTTCGCGCCAAAGCGCCTTTAGCCACCGAGGTCAGTCCGCCCACGCCCAAAAGTCCGGGCACCGTGCCTAAAGCAAACAGACCCATTACCAGGCCACCGTAAAGAAAGCTGCCGGTTGAAATGGCGATGACTTGCATGGCTTGGGTAAAGCCGCAGGGCAGGAAAAAAGTTGACGCGCCCAGTATCAAGGAATTTTTATGGCTGTATTCTTTTTGCTGGCCGCCGATGCCGAGTATTCGGCTCAAGCCTTTGGGCAGAGTCAGTTTCAATTTATGCGCCCAGGGAAAATTTCTATGAGCTGCAGCCCCATAGTCAGCATGATCAACCCGACTGCGATGGTAATGATGCCTAAAGAAAAATTGGACAACTGGATGGTTGAACCGATCAGGCCCAAAAGTCCGCCTAAAAAAGTATAGCCTAAAACTCGCCCTAAATTAAAGAATAAATGCGGCCGGAATTTTTCCATTAGCGTGGCTTCGGGATGAAGCTCGTCATGCCTGGAAGCGAGGCCCAAAACCAAACCGCCGATTAAAGCCAGGCAGGTGGAAAAACCCGCGGTCAAGCCGATCAGTAAGATGAGCGGTACGGTAACGCCGCCGTCGCCTGACGGCAGGATATCAATATTGGTCAGGCCCAGGCCTTTAAGAATAAAATACAAACCTAAAAGAAACAGCGCGGCCATACCAAGCTCCTGGTAATCAGTCGTGTTTTTGGAAAACCAGCCCTTGGTTTCTTCCTTGCCCACGCTGTAGCCGGCTTTTTCTACGGCCATGGTAATGGCGTTTAAGTCAGGGCTTTTGCCGTGATAATATATTTCGGCCGTGTCTTTACGATGATTAACCTCCGCCTTTCTAATGCCTTTGACTTGCAGCAGCTCGGCTTCAACTAAAATCTCGCAGGATTTGCAGTGCATGCCTCTAAGGGGAATGGTAAATTTTTGAGTATTGGACATATGAGAATGAATTAGATTAACCCCGTTAAATAGCGCTTGGCGCTAATTTTGCCAGAGGCAAAATTATTTAACAGGGGTAAATTAAAACGCCGCCGGTGAAATTAACATTTTTCCAATGCAAAAATTTCTGTCCGGGGGCAGGATAATTGAATTTCATTCTCTAATGACGACTGAAGCTATCGCCAGCGTGGAGGGTGGAGGAAAGATTATTTGAGAAGAATTGTAAGTGAAATTATTTTCAGGGTTGGGCGTTCCTGAAGCTGAAATTATCAGGTTGGTGAAAGTCGGAGCGGTTTTATCATTGGCCGTATTAACCACGGCGTTAAAGTTGCGGTTCCGCGCCAGGCAGCATTCAGGCATGGGCGCGGCCGGGCGGTTGATGGCTTGGGTCGGTTCAGGCATGGGTTGGGCCAGGCAATTGCCGTTCTGGTCGTAGGCAAAATTAACTTCGGGCTTGCTCATTACTGGAGTCGCGGCTCTGGCTTGCAAGACAAATAAGCAAACATTAAGCAGGCCGGAAATAATAATGGCTAATATTATAAACGAAGTGCACCGGTAAATTTTAGATATATTATTTATCATAAAGCAATTACATTATACAGATTTTTATGATTGGCGTAAAGGCCTTAAGTCTTTAGCTTAAATCTTTTTTTTGGCCTCAAATTCCTTTTGGTCAATTTCGCCCTTGGCGTACCGTTCTTTTAAAATATCCAGAGCGGATTTTTTCCCGATTTTACCCGGCTGGTTCTGTTTGATTGACCAATTTATTAAAAGCACGACGCCGGCGATAATAATAATCCAAATAAATATCATATAAAGCGGCATCAATAGGACGAGAAAAGGAAAATTATGGGACATCATATAATTATTTATTATACTTTAATATTCGCGGATGTCAAATTCTCTTGTTATTTTTAATAATTTAGGCTAAGATAAAATTAATTTTTTAATGTCATTGCGAGTGATTTTTTCTTTTTGTCATTCCCGCCCGCCACTTCGGCGGATAAACTCCGGCGGGAATCAAGGATAAGTCCGCAGGAAGATAAATTTTATAAGTTGATTATAAAATAGAATGTCCGTGCCGTTTGACCCTGGATTCCGGCTCGTAGGCCGGAATGACAGGTAGGGGCGTTCCTCACAATAACAAAAATTATTATGATTATACTTGGCATTGAAACAAGTTGCGATGAAACCGCGGCCGCGGTGGTGCGCGGCAGTGGCGATAAAGTTGAAGTGCTGTCAAGCGTGGTGGCGTCGCAAATTGAAATACATAAAAAATACGGCGGCGTGGTGCCGGAAGTGGCGGCTAGAGCGCATGTTTTAAATATTTTACCGGTGGCGAGCGAGGCGTTGGAAAAAGCGGGAATAACCCCCCTGGCCCCCCTTGTCAGGGGGGTGGATGCGATTGCGGTAACGGTCGGGCCTGGGCTGGTAACTTCGCTTTTGGTAGGCGTTGAAACCGCCAAGACTTTGGCGTACGCTTGGGGCAAGCCTGTTATTGCCATCAATCATGTAGAGGGCCATATTTACGCCAATTTTATAAACGTCAAACCAAAATTTCCAACTCTTATTCTTACCGTGTCTGGCGGGCATACGATGTTGGTTTTGATGAAAGGACATGGGAAGTATAAAGTATTGGGCGAAACCAGAGATGACGCGGCCGGAGAAGCCTTTGACAAAGCGGCGCAGTTGCTGGGCGCAGGATATCCGGGAGGACCGGCGGTGGCCGCAGCAGCAAAATTAAAAAGGTCAATCCCCCCTACCCCCCTTTATCAAGGGGGGATAAACCTGCCTCGTCCGATGATAAATTCTAGTGATTTTGATTTTTCATTTTCCGGTTTAAAGACGGCATTGTTATACGCCATACAACGAGATAAAAATTGGAAAAAGAAAATTCCGGGATACGCGGCTGAATTTCAGCAGGCCGTGGTTGATGTGTTAATTTATAAAATCATTAAGGCGGCTTTAAAATATAATTGTAAAAATATCATGCTGTCCGGCGGAGTGGCGGCGAACGTGGAGTTGAGAAATCAGCTTAAGAAAGCCGTAGAAAATAAATTAAGCGGCGTTAAATTAATAATTCCCGAATTAAAATATTGCACCGACAACGCGGCCATGATCGCCGCGGCCGGTTATTTTCAGGCCCGAAGAAAAAAATTTACGCTCTGGCAAAAGTTAAAGACTGATGCCAATAAAGAGTTGACGAATTAATTATTTTTGCTATACTAATTTTACGAACCTAAACAATCATAAAACCCGCTTGGGTCCCGACGATTATGTCGGGATTGGGCCCGAGCCTAAAGGGTGGCTATTGCGTTAGTGATAGCCCGGCTTACCCGCCTCTGGCGGGCTTCCTCCGTAACCATAGGATAATCGATGTCACCTCACCCCACCCCTCTCCTTCGTAAGGCGAGGGGGAAAAGAGGCGGAGTCGATGAGCGAAAACAAAACGCTCAAGAGCGTTTTTTTGTTTTCGGAATAAGGGTGGTACCGCGTAAAGCCTAAAGCTTTCCGTCCCTTAAGCATAGTTTGGCTATGTTTAAGAGATGGGAAGCTTTTTTTGTTTCCCAAATGAACATTATAAAAGGAGGAGTGGGTAATGGACAAGTGCGAAATTCATGATTGTAAGTTGATTATCAAGAAAATGGCGGTGGGCTGGGGTG
>MNZH01000024.1:0-1315 GCA_001873515.1 Parcubacteria group bacterium CG2_30_45_37
TCCGACGGATCGTCAATCCGCTGCCAAGCCAGCTCCGAAATATGAATCAGGCCTTCCAAATTTTCGCCGAAGCTTAAAAACACGCCGAAATCGGTTAAGGCCGTAATCGTGCCGGCCACGATGCTGCCGACTTTATATTTAGAGATAATGTCTTTCTGCTTTTCCTGCCAAGCTTCTTTTTCGCTGACAATTAGTTTTTCTTCTTTCTCCTCTAAAGCCATAACTTTAACCTCAAAATCAGCGCCGACGAAAGATTTCAGTTTATCCAAAATTTTACTTTTGTCGCCGCCGTTAACGCGCGGATAATTTTCCGGCGCCAGCTGCGACACCGGCAAGAATCCCTGAATCTGGGCGTAACTGGCGATCAAGCCGCCTTTGTTGGCGTCATTAATTCTAACTTTTATGATTTTGCGGTTTTCCAAAGCGTCAACCAAAGCGCTCCAGGCCTTCTGCTGGCCGGCGCTTCTGAAGGACAGCTCCAATTCGCCGTTTTCGTTTTCTTCTTCCACCACCGTGGCTTCAACAACGTCCCCGGGCTTTAGGTTGGCGTATTCTTCGGCTTCAAAATAAAGCTCGCGGCCGCGCACCACGCCGCTGGCAATACCGTCAATATCCAGCCTAATCTCGGCTTTGGAAGCGGACAGGACCGTGCCTTTAATAATGTCGCCGGCTTGCGGAATTTTTATGTTTTCTTTATCCAGCAGCTTCTGAAAATCAGCGTCGGACGCTTGATTATTTTGCGTATCATCGTTCATAAAACAAAAAAACTTATCTAACCTTCCTTTTCAGGAAAGCCTCCCGGTCACCTTTTACCAAGAGTTTAATTATAGGTGAAATATTAAGTTATATTATATTATACACTAATTTATTAAAAACGCAAGCTACCCCTTATTTGCTCCAAATATCTCCGGCAAATATTGGTTTCCTTTTCGTTAACCAATTCAAAAAATAAATTCCCGCCAGCGGACTTATGCCTAATTTCACATTTTTTCCCGCCGCCATCTTCCAAATAAAAGCTTAAATTCCTGGCGCCTAAAGTTTTAAAACCTTGAGGCAGCTTAAACTCATAGCCAGCCACCACATTAGTGATAATAAGGCCGGCGTCAATCTCGCTAATGGCGTAGGGCGAAACCTGATGCGCTACCTGGCCCACCAGCCAATCCACGCTTTCCTGCCTAATAAGCGCGTACCAGACAGCAAACAAGCCGGCAAAAGTGGCAGCGAATAAAATTATCATCTTAAGAAAATAATTTTTCGCGTACATAATATTTATCACTTGCAAGAAGCAGCACTGCCGCTGGCATCCATGCCCGCG
>MNZH01000024.1:1332-3952 GCA_001873515.1 Parcubacteria group bacterium CG2_30_45_37
CCGAAGCCCGGCGACGGAGAAGCGCTGGACAATTGCTTGGAGCATTCTGACGGAGGAGTGTTGAAGGCCGCGCAGATAGCGGCTAAATAGCTGGCCGAATCCCGGCCCGCCTGCGATTGCGCGCCGTTTATCACCAAAGTCGGACTGCCGGCTACGCTATATTGATTGCTTAAAGCCGAATCTGCTTTATAAATGTCTTTAGCTTTAGCCGCCACGCAGCTTTTCAGCTTGGCCTGGTCAATACCCGCGCTGATCTGGCATTGGGCGCTGTCACCCGAAACGGTAAAGCAATTTAAATAATTATTATATTTAGCCGTTTGCTCATCTCTAACGCAAACCTGGTTATAAGTTTCCTGCTCTTCTTTGTCGCCGTGCATAAAATAATGCACGAATCTTATTTTTCCGTCAATTTTATCGCCTAAAGCCTCAAAAGCCGGAATTAGGCCCTTTTCCGCCTGCAAACCGTGAGGGCAATGGGTCATAACAAATAATTCAACTTTCGGCTTATCGCTTTTAGGCGCGTTAGCCGGCGGCGCCTGGACTTGAGAATTATCAGCCGGCGCTTGAGAATCAGCCGCCTGATTAGCCGCGTTTTCCTGCGCGAAAGTCGTTGTGTCAATGCCGGATTGAAAAAATTTACCGCCATCGCGGGTCATATATGAAGTATAGTCTTTGCCGCTTACATTCAGACTGATATTATAAACATCGCCTTCTAAAACCGCGCTTTTAACCGTGGCCTTGATGTTTGTGGGCAATAAATTTTCATTGATAAATTTCTCCGCCGCGGCCTTGGCTTCTTCCGGCTTAAGCACCTTGGCCCGCTTGCTGGTGGGGATGGTTAAAGAGCAACCACTTACCAGCAAGGCCAAAAGCAAGCTTAAAAATATAATTTTCTTCATGAAATTAAATTAAGAATTAATATTCTTATAGTATAGAGTATTAAGTATAAAGTGTCAAGTATCATTTCACCGGCAACTCAAAACAGAATTTGCTCCCCTTATCAACGCCGGCCGATTCGGCCCAAATCTTGCCATGATGCGCCTCAATCATCATCCGCGCCACGTACCAGTTCAGTATAGCCAGGACTAGTCATACCTTTATCAAGGGGGTAATTACTTCTCCAGCTTCCTGATAAACTCCTCGGCCGCGGGTTTTAATGCAGGGTCTAGGTCACCGACTTTTTTCGCCGCTTTGCTGGCGTTGGGGAGATCGCCTTTTTGCTCGTAAAGCGTGGCGATTATGGTCCAGACTTTAGCGTTACCGGGCTCCAGGTCGGCCCAGCGCAGGTAAAGCGGAAGCTGGCGGGCGTAATCTTTTTTATCCGTATAATGGCTAAGCGCCACTTTAACAAAATCAAGCGGCGACATATAACTTGCTCCGCTCATATCAAGGCACTTATCCAAATCCGCATAGCCGCCTTCAGCGTCATAATAAATTTCCACTTTGGCCAGATAGCAGACGGCTTCGGCGTAGCGTTCGTTTAAGCCAGCCGCGTATTTTAAAGTTTTAACGGCGTTGTCTTTATCGTTTCGCGAAATGTAAAACTGGGCCTTGGTAAAATAAATCGTTACCCGGCCCGGGCTGGCCGCGATTGATTTATCAATGGCTTCCAGGGCGCGGTCGGAATAAAAATAAAATTTATCCTGGTTGTCGGCATTAATCGCAGCGGCCGTGTTCAGGCTCTGCGCCAATTGCATTTGCATCATGCTGTCCGAGGGATTCAAAGCCACATTAGCCTCGGCCAAAGCTATGGCATAGTCGGCGATTTCTTTGGCCTTGGCTTTATCAAGCGACACAAGCGCGTCCGGCCGGGAATTTATGCCGTTAACGAAGCTGGCGCGGCTGTCGCGGTCCAGGCCGGTATTAAAGCGCAAAGCTTTTTTATACTCATCGGCCGCGGTAACCATATTCCCCTGGGCGAATCCTATCTGCCCCTTAATCGTGCCGTCCAGCATGTACCAGACTTTTAAATTGTATTGATAGACCATGGCCAATAAAACCAGCCCGGCGACAACTAAAACCGCCAGTTCTTTATTGTCCAGGCCGTCACCGCCCTCGTCCGCCGCCGAAGCCGGCTCCTCTTCTCCGTTATACAGCCAATAGACATAGCCCAAGGCCGCCATGAGCGATATGTAAGTTACCAATGAATCAAACACGGCTAAATTCTGGATGAAATAAGCCGTGAACAAAGACAAAAGCAAAATAAAATCTTTGGCGGATATTTTTCCCGATTTTTTCCCTTTAAAAACATAATAGCCGGCGGCCGCGAAAATGGACAAATAAGTTAACAGCCCTAATAGGCCGGCCGTGGAAGCGATATCCACTATATTGTTATGCGCCCGGTCAAAATAGGTTTCCGAAGTGGTGTAATTATAGAACGACGGGTCGAAATATTTGTCAAAAGTAATGGCGAAATTGCCGTAGCCGCTTCCCAAAATCGGCTGATTGGGAAAATCTTTGGCCGCCGTTTTCCAGGAAATCAGCCTGGTCTGGAAAGTCGCCGCCTGGCCGGAAATCTGGGTAATCGTGCTTAAAATCGAGCTGTTTCTCACCAGCGCGCTCTGGGGAAAAGAAAAAACTAAAACCACGGCGGCTATCGCGGCCGCCAGGCCGGCGAAAA
>MNZH01000046.1 GCA_001873515.1 Parcubacteria group bacterium CG2_30_45_37
TATAGCTAGATTAGTGCCAAAGAAAAAAGAGCAGATAATCAAGCTCTTTTTTTAATTGCTTATTTTAATCGGTTATTTAAGGATGGTTGATAAATCAACGTAAATCGCGTAAGCCATGCTTTTTCTTCAGCCGATTTTTTTTAGCGCCAGCATGATAGCGATGCCGCCGATGACGCAGAGTAGCTGCAGAAAAGCCTGGCCCAGTTTTTCATTGTCTTTTTTCAGCTCGGGAAACAAATCGGAAGCGGCGATGTAAATAAAGCCGCCGGCGGTAAAGGGAATGATGAAGTTAGTAAAGCCTTGAATTTGTCCACCAATGGCTAAAGCGAAAAGGGCGCCGATAATTGAAAAGGCCGCGGAAATAAAATTATAAAATAAAGCTTTGACCTGGGAATAGCCGGCATAGATTAGGACCGCGAAATCACCAAGCTCTTGCGGAATTTCGTGGCTCACCACCGCGATGACAGTGGCCAGGCCCAAAGCCGGGCTGATTAAAAATGAGCCGGCGATAATCAGGCCGTCAACGAAATTATGCAGGCTGTCGCCGACCAAATTCATCAAACCGACCGGATGCGGATGGCCGGTGGTGGTGGGCAGGTGACAATGCCGCCAATGCACGATTTTTTCCAAAATAAAAAAAGTCAAGATGCCGGATAGCAGCCAAAGCCAAAGGTTGGGTCCGCCACCGGCCACCGCTTCGGGGATTAAATGCAGGAAGCTGTCGCCCAACAGAGTGCCGGCGGACAAGCCGATTAACAGCATAACTATTTTGCTTAAATTGTCGCGCCCGATTATCACGGCGAAAATGCCGATTAAGGAAATGACCGAAACCGCCAAAACGCTGGCGATGGTATAAAAATAAATATTCAACATGTCTTAATTTTACCACAACTTTTCCCCTTTGACCTAATCAAATTTTTAAACTATGATAAAATAATAAAAGACCGATTAACTGGATTGAATTATGAAGCTAATCTTAGATGAAAATACTTTAGACCAAGCGCCGGAGCAGCTGCTCAGAGACGCCGGCTATGCTTATTTAATGGACCGAAACAGCGGGCAAGAAAGCTACGTCCGGCCGCTTAACCGCGGCTATTATCCCAGATTCCATTTATACTTGGAGCGGCAAAACGGCCAGGCGATTTTGAATTTGCATTTGGACCAAAAGCAACCGAGCTACGCCGGCGCGCCCGCCCATAACGCCGAATATGACGGCGACTTGGTGGCAGCGGAAATGGCCAGGATAAAAAGTTTTACGCAAAATATTTTCAGATTTTAACCCCAGTGAAATTCGCTTCGCGACTATTTCACGGGGTAAATTGCCATGCCCAATCCATCCGATGAAATCAAGGCCAAATTGGACATCGTGGAAGTCATCCGCGAGTACCTTCCGCTCAAAGCGGCTGGTTTGAATTTCCGCTCCACTTGCCCGTTTCATCGGGAAAAAACCCCGTCTTTTATGGTGAGTCCGGAAAAGCAGATTTGGCATTGCTTCGGCTGCGGCAAAGGCGGCGATATTTTTTCTTTTGTCATGGAAATGGAGCGTTTGAGCTTTATCGAGGCTTTGCGCCTGTTGGCTAAAAAGGCCGGCGTGGCGCTAAGAAAAGCCGACCCGGCGCTAACTTCCAAAAGAAATCGGCTCCTAGACATCGTCGAGCTGGCGGCTAAATTTTATCATAAAATTCTCTTGGACAGTCCGGCGGCCGCGGGCGCGCGAGAGTATTTGCGCGAGCGCGCCTTAACTAATGAGACCATTGAGGCTTGGCAGTTGGGCTACAGCCCGGACGCCTGGGAGACGCTTGCTAATTTTTTAAAAAGCCGGGGTTTTAGCGAGGATGAGATTTTCTTAGCCGGCTTGTCGGTTAAAAAAGACCCTTCGACAGGCTCAGGGCGAGCGGGATTTTACGACCGCTTTAGGGCAAGAATCATGTTTCCCCTAAATGACATTAACGGCAGTGCGGTCGGTTTTACCGCCCGCGTCATGCCAGGCCGGGAAGAGACGGAAAAAATGGGCAAGTACATTAATACGCCGTCCACCATGATTTACGACAAATCAAAAATTCTCTTCGGCCTGGATAAAGCCAAAATGTCAATCAAGGCCGAGGACGCGGTGGTTTTAGCGGAAGGCCAGCTGGACGCCATCATGGCGCAGCAGCACGGCTTTACCAATACCATCGCCAGCTCCGGCACGGCTTTAACCGCCGAGCAGGTCAAGTTGATTAAACGCTATACCAATAATTTATTTTTATCTTTTGACATGGACGCGGCCGGCGATTTGGCGGCCGAGCGCGGCATTGCCCAGGCTCAAGGAGCGGAAATGAACATTAAAGTCGTAGAAGTCAAAGGCGCCAAAGACCCGGATGAGTGTTTGCGCCATAACCCGGAAAACTGGCGGCAGGCGATTACCGACGCCAAACCCATGATGCAATATTATTTTGACAAAGTTTTCGCCAAATACGATAAAGCTGATTTTCCAGGGCAAAATCAGGCGATTAAAATTCTGCTGGCCGTCATCGCCAAGTTCGGCTCAAAGTTGGAGCAGGATTTTTGGCTTAAAAAATTAAGCCAGGAAGTTGATACTAATGAAAATTCTTTGCGGGAAAAATTTAATGAATATGTGAAAAAGCAAATTTCTCCGGCTGTTAAAAATAATGAAGCGGTTCTTAAGCCGGCCATTGATTTAAAGCAAAGCCGGGAGGCCAGGCTGTCCGAATTGCTTTTGGCCTTGGCTTTAAAATTTCCGGCGCATTTTGAATACGTGATAAACCATTTGGGGCCGGACGATTTGGTCGGCCCGGCCAACCAGCGGCTTTACAGGAATTTAGTTATTTATTATAATAAGCTTATAGATTTATGGACTCGTGAAGGAGGAAATTTTGATTTGGCGATAAATTACCTGGATTTAAAGGATTGGTTAAGCAATCCGGAAAATTTGGCTTTAGCGGACGGCCAGACCGAAAATCAGGCCGGAGATTATAATTGCGCCAGCTCATTGGACCGGCTGGTGCTTTTAGCTGATAAGGATTTTTATGATTATTCGGCCGA
Organism: Parcubacteria group bacterium CG2_30_45_37; assembly: GCA_001873515.1. GTDB lineage: Bacteria > Patescibacteriota > Patescibacteriia > Patescibacteriales > GWC2-42-12 > CG2-30-45-37. The sequence continues at coordinate 3,046 of MNZH01000046.1, forward strand.
GCAGGCCAAAGCGGAAATCATTAATATTACGGCTAATTTAAGGCTAAATTATCTTAACGCCAGGCGGCGGGAGATAACTAAATTAATCACGGCGGCGGAAAAGGAAAATTTACCGCCAGCGGAAAAGAGCGAGAAGTTGAATAATTTAATGGGAGAGTTGAAGGCTTTGGCCGAGGAAATAAATTTGATGGAGATTAAATAAATTATGGCGAAAAAAAGTAAAAAAAATATTGCTAAAGCGAAAAAGACTAAGGGTAAAAAAGTCTTCAGGGCTAAAAGGAAAGCCGGTAAAGCGCGGTTTAAAAAAGCCAGATTCAGAAAAGCTTTAAGAAAAAAAATTAAGGCTAGAAAAATAAAAGCCGAAGAGCATGTTATCGTTAGGCCCACCGCCGAAGAGATAAAAAATCTGATTATTAAAGGCCGGTCGCGCGGTTTTGTCACCGAGACCGAGCTCTTATATGTTTTTCCCGAGGCGGAAGAATATATTTATGATTATGAATTGACCTTGGAAGATTTACAGAAAAACGGCATTCAGATTATTGAAGACACGGGCGGCTTTTTGGGCGCGGGCGATGATTTAAAAAAGAAGACGGCGCAAATCATCGGCTTTAATGAAAAGAAAAAGTTTGATATTTCCGAATTGAGCGCCGATTCTATTCAGATGTATTTGCGCGAAATCGGCAAAGTGCCGCTACTTTCCACGGCCGAAGAAGTTGAGCTGGCTAAAAGGAAAGAAAAAGGGGACAAGGAAGCGGAGAAAAAATTAATTGAAGCCAATTTGCGCTTAGTGGTTTCTATCGCTAAAAAATTTACCGGCGCCAAGGGGCTTAGCCTTCTAGATTTAATTCAGGAAGGCAATATCGGCTTGTTTCGCGCCGTGGAAAAATTTGAGTACCGCAAAGGCTATAAATTTTCCACTTACGCCACCTGGTGGATTAGGCAGGCCATCACCCGCGCCTTAGCCGACCAGTCGCGCACTATCA